>JAADGS010000014.1 GCA_013152275.1 Actinomycetota bacterium
GTCTTCCCCAGGGAGCGAAGCGACCGTTGGGGGGAACCTACCGCAGCGGCTTTGCGCCGGGGTAGGGGGGTCTTCCCCAGGGAGCGAAGCGACCGTTGGGGGGAACCTACCGCAGCGGCTTTGCGCCGGCGTAGGAGGAAGCCGGGACGCTAGGCGTTCACCGGCTCACCGGGCACCGGCGTGCGGCGCAACCAGACGGAGTTTGCGATACCCAGCGCGAGTGTTGTGACAAGGAGCGCGGATCCCCCTGCACTCATGAGCGGAAGTGGCAGACCGGTCACCGGCATGATGCCGATCGTCATACCCACGTTCACAAAGATCTGGAAAGCGAGCATTGCAGCGATCCCAACGCTCAGCAGCCTCCCAAACCGGTCCCGGGCGTTGCGGGCGATGATGAGCAGTCTCCACAACAGCACCGCATAGAGCAAGAGAACGATCACGCCACCGATGAGACCCAACTGCTCACCGACTGCGGTGAAGATGAAGTCCGTGGACTGAGCGGGAACGAAGCTCAGATTGGTGAGAGATCCGCCGAACAGGCCTTTGCCGAAGATCCCGCCACTTCCGATCGCGATCTTGCTTCGGATCAGGTTGTACCCGATGCCGAGCGGATCGGCGGTCGGATCGATGAAGCTCTGCAGCCTCGCCAGCTGATAGTCACGAAGCAGCTGGAGCTTCCAAACGGCAACGACGCCGCCCACCGCCCCGACGGTCAGGATCGCGAACTGCCGGAAGGTCGTGCCGGACACGAACAGCATCACGAGGGCGAAGAATCCGAACACCAGCATCGTTCCGAGGTCCGGCTGTCGAAAGATGAGATACGAGGGGATCGCCAACATCCCGAGGGCAAGTCCCAGCCTGCTCCAACGCATCCCCTCTTCACGTGCCGGTGCAAGCACGGCGGCAAGCACGATGATGACGCCCAGTTTGGCAAACTCGGACGGCTGGAACTGAAACGGACCGATCAAGATCCATCGGTTGGCGCCGGCATGTGGTGCCGTGGTCAGCACGAACCCGAGCACGGCCAGCGTGAGCAGGTAGATGACACCGGACCAGCCGGCCAGGTCGCGATAGTCGATGAGCGAACCGATCAAGAACAGCACGAGACCGATGACCGCGAAGACGGCCTGTTTGACCATGAGCGAGGAAGGATCGAATCCCCGAGCCTCCAGGCTCGCACGCGAAGCCGTGTAGACCATGAGAATGCCGAGGCCTGCGAGGACGATCATGGTGACGAACAGGATCACGTCCGGACCCGGACGCGGGCGGTCGCCGACGACGGCATGATCGCGTGCATCGAGGATCATCAGTACTCGGTCCTCTCGCCGGCGATGATTGGCGTGGGTTCCAACCCCAGGAGGTGTTGGAAGATGAATCGCGCCGCTGGTGCCGCAACCTGGCTGCCGCCGCCGCCTTCCTCAACCATCACGACGACGACGTACTTCGGATCGTCGATGGGAGCCACTCCCACGAACCAAGAGGTCACGTCCGCGTCACGAAGGCGAATGCACTTGCCATCTACGTCCTTCTCGGCGCACACCTTCGGCATCTGAGCAGTCCCTGTCTTGCCGCCGACGAGCACCGACTTACTCCCCATGGATGCAAACGCCGATCTGGCGGTGCCTTGGTTGGTGACTCTGCGCATGTCCTCACGGAGCATCTGGACGATCGAAGGAGCGATGTCGAGTGATCGCACGACTTCAGGCGGGTTCGACATGACCTCACGTCCATCCACGTCGGTGATGCGGTCGACGACCCTCGGCTTCCAGACGGTCCCGCCGTTGACCAGTGCCGCGTAGGCGACCGCCATTTGCAGTGGGGTCGTGAGCAGAGCACCCTGTCCGGTCGCCATCGCCAGGAGGTCTCCTCCGAACCATGGGCTTGCGGTGGTCAGTCGGCTCTCATCCAGGAGCCGCAGGCCAGGGTTCTTGAGCTGTGTCTCCTTGCGCTTTTCGAACAGCGCCCGATCCGGAATCAGCCCATCCTGCTCACCCGGAAGATCGATCCCGGTCCGGGCTCCGAATCCGAGCCGACGGGCCCAGTCCTGGAGGAGGTTCTCCTTGTCGGTGCCTTTGTACCGATCCCAGATCCGTAACGCGATCTCCCAGAAGTACACGTTGCACGAACGCGCGAATGCCTCGTGGAGGTTCTGGAACCCGTCGTCACGAGGGTACGTCCAGTTCTTCCAGACCTGGGTGGAACCGTCGGTGAATGGCGCCTTCAACTGGGCGCTGCATTCGGTCCGGTCGTTCGGACCGGTGACGCCTTCAGGGTACATACCCTCTTCGACAGCAGTGAGATAGGTCACCGCCTTGAACGTCGAAGCAGGCGGATACTGACCGGATATCGCCAGGTTGTTGTAAGAGAATTCGCCGTTGCGGACCAGACTCTCGAGCTGTTTGGAGGAGACCTGTCGAAGGAGGGCAGGATCGAACTCGGGAACGGAGTCCATCGCTATGACCCCGCCGTTCGTGACGTCCATCACGACGGCGACAGCCTTCCGGGCAAGACCGTTGTAGGAGCCTTTCTCGTGTTTGAGCTGATTCGCGAGGTTGATTGCGTCGTGAAGAGCCTGCTCGACAACCCGTTCGACGTCGAGGTCGAGGTTCAGGTGCAACGTGTCGCCCGGCTGTGCCGGTTGGCGGAGCAGCTCCTTCAGAATCGAGCCGCGAGCGTTCGTCTGGTAGGCCTCCGAACCCTCCTCTCCCTGCAGCCATTTGTCATATGACGCCTCGAGGCCGCCCTTGCCGATGATGGCATTCGGGTCCAGGTTCTCATCCGCCTGAAGTTGACTGGCCGAAGGCTTCCCGGTGTAGCCGACAATGTGCCCTGCGAGCGCTCCTTGGGGGTAGCGACGCTCTGGGATCTCTTCGATCGTCACGCCCGGCAACTGGGACTGGTGTTCCCACACGTAATAGGCGATATCGGTGTCCACGGTCCCGAGATGCACGACACCGGCAGAGCCTGCATCGTCGAAGGCGGACCAGATCGATACCGCCGGGATTCCCATGAGCCCGGATAGCTGCTGCACGATCGAGTCTTCGATGTCGGCCGGGATCATGATGCGATCGACGACGATGCCAGGGGCGAACTTGCTTGCCACGATGGTCGTTCCCGAGCGGTCGATGATCGATCCACGAGGTGCAGGCAATGTTCGGAAGGCGACGAGAAGGTTCTCTGCCTGTCGTTCATAGTCGGGGGCGGCCGCGACCTGGACGAACCACAGACGAGCACCGAGAACAGTGAACATCGCCACGAACACGAGGCCGATCGTGCCGAGCCGCAACCCTTCTCTCACAGCATCATCTCCCTGTGCCGTTCTCCGCCAAGAATCCGTGTCATGAGCGGGAGCACCGCCGCAGCCAGAATGACGTCGTAGACCGGGCCCAACAGAATCTGGCGAAGTACCAACGGATCGCTGAGGATCCTCTCCCCAAAGAGCGTACCGACGATGGCCAGCAATACGGTGCCCGAGAGAGCGATCCCCCACACGGCAACGCCGATGGTTGGTATCGAGACCTCAAAACGATCGCGTGTCCGGACGGTTATGTACGCGACGATCGTGAGCACCATTGCCCGCAGCCCGAGTGGTGCGCTGCCGAGCAGATCGATGATCAGGCCCGCGGTGAACCCGAGGACCACGGCCGGTTCCGAGTCGAGCCGGCGAGCACTGGCGATGACCGTCAGCAGCACCAGGTCGGGCACGACCCCGAACACGGGAAGCCGGGCCAGCAGCGTCGTCTGGATGATCACGGCAACGCCGACGGCGAGCAGCGAGATGCCGATGCGACGGCTCACCCTGATCCCCCATCTGAGGTTCCTGTTGTCGTCGTTGTCGTCGAGCTGGTCGTTGTCGTCGAGCTGGTCGATGTATCGACCTCCGTCGAGAACGTCCACTGCAGAACGACGACGAAATCGAGCTTGGAGAAGTCCGCCAAGGGAGTTGCCGTCGTGACGATTCGTTGCGCCTCCGGTCTCGCATCTGCAGCGACTTTCGCCACGTTGATCCCGACCGGATACCGCACACTTCCCGCGGTGACGAGGAGATAGCCTGTGAACACCGGCTCGGTGGCTTCAAGCACCTCGAGATCGAGCTCCCCACTCCCCCGGCCCAAGATGATGCCGGCCTCGCCCGTCTGCGATTTGACCCGCACCCCGTCCGACGACGGAGCCACAATCGGCACGACGGTCGCCGAATCGCCGGTCACCTCCGTGATCAGGCCGACGAGCGCTCCGTTCTCGTCGACAACGGGGTTGCCGACCAGCACTCCGTCGTTGCTCCCGGCGTCGATCTGGAAGCCTGCGTCGAAGCTGTCTCCACGGGCGATCACCCTGGCGGGGACCTGCGGGATCGACTCGTCTGCCGGGGTCAGAGCGAGGATACGGCGCAGCGAGGCAACTTCGTCTTCGAGCGTCGCAACCGTATCGAGCCTGGATTCCAGGCTTGCGATGCGCTGCTGAAGTTCCTTGTTGGCATCGCGAAGGCCCGCGACGTTTGCGATGCCGTCCACCATGTCGATCGCCGGATCGACAATCGATGTGGCGAGCTTCTGGATCGGGGTGAACACCGTCTGTACACCGCGACGGAGCGTACCCGTGACTCCCCCACCCGAGCTCCTGATATCGAGCGTCATCAGCGAAAACGCGATGATGACGAGCACCACGAGAAACGAGGTGGCGCGATCGGGAGTTCTGCGGTCTCTCATGCGAGCCTGCTCTGGTCGGGGCGCCGTTCGTGCCCGTTCATGGGCTCACCTCACAGGCGGCTCGAGGAGATGAGAACCCCCTGCAGCGCTTCAAAGTCCTCCAGGCATCTCCCCGAACCGAGCACAACGGACTGAAGCGGACGATCGGCAGACACGATCGGCATGCCTGTCTCATGTGCGAGGCGTTCGTCGATCCCGCGCAGGAGACCGCCTCCTCCCGTAACGACGATACCGCGCTCGATGATGTCCGCCGACAGCTCCGGTGGTGTCTTGTCGAGTGTGTACTTCACCGCATCGACGATCTGCTGGACGGGTTCTTCGACGGCCTCACGAATCTCCGGGCTGGTCAACACGATCGTTTTGGGAAGGCCGGTGACCAGGTCTCTTCCGCGAACCTCGGCGGCGGGTTCGTCCGGATAGGGAAATGCAGATCCGATTGCCATCTTGATCTGCTCCGCGGTGCGCTCGCCGAGCAACAGGTTGTACTCCTTCTTGACCCAATCGATGATCGCCTCATCGAGTTCGTCCCCACCGATGCGAATGCTGCGCGATTCGACGATGCCGCCGAGAGAGATGACCGCCACCTCGGTCGTCCCACCGCCGATATCGACCACCATCGACCCTGACGGCTCACCGACAGGAAGTCCGGTCCCGATCGCGGCCGCCATCGGTTCTTCGATGGTGTAGGCGCGACGCGCCCCCGCGTGATAGGCGGCCTCTTCGACGGCGCGCCGCTCGACCGGTGTGATTCCCGACGGCACGCAGATCACGATCCTGGGCTTGGCCCACTTGCGCCGATGTACCTTGTGGATGAAATAGCGAAGCATCTTCTCGGTAATGTCGAAATCGGCAATCACACCGTCGCGCAGCGGTCTGATTGCTCGGATATAGGAGGGTGTCCGTCCGATCATTCTCTTGGCTTCCATGCCGACGGCAAGGGCGCGATTAGACCGCACATTGATCGCTACGACAGACGGCTCGTTGAGCACAATGCCGACGTTACGAACGTACACGAGTGTGTTCGCGGTGCCCAGGTCAATCGCCATGTCTTGACCTGCAAATGAAAACAACGACTCAGCCAATGAAAACGGCCTCGGATCGGGACTGCCGTAGCTTAGTTGATCCGTTCTCGTGACACTTCACGGGAATAGTCCGGACCAACCGTCACGAGAACGGTGGGTTGCAGACGAACCGTTATCCGAAAAAGATCTTTAGCTCGCGCGCCGCGCTTTCGGGTGCATCGGATCCATGAACGATGTTCTGGGTCAGGATGAGGCCGAAATCACCACGGATCGTTCCAGGCTCGGCATTCTTCGGATCGGTTGCTCCCATGAGAGTACGAGCAACCGCGATGGCTCCATCTCCGGACCATTCCATCGCCACCACCGGTCCCGACGTGATGAACTCGAGCAGTTCGTTGAAGAAGGGCTTCTCGACGTGTTCTGCGTAGTGGCGGCGTGCCATGGCTTCATCGATGACGAGGCGTCGGATCTTCTCCAGACGAAGCCCCTTGCGCTCAAAGCGGCTGATCACCTCACCGACGAGGCCTCGCGCTACGCCGTCCGGCTTGACCATGACAAATGTATGTTCCATCGCGTTCCTTTCCATCGGTCATAGTTTGGCAGCGCCGGAGGGCTGTCCTGCCATCGAACGCATCACGGGCCTGGCTTCACCGGCGACATACAGGGATCCGGTGGCGATGACTGCCCCATCTTCTCCTGCCGTGAGGATGCCCTCCCGGACGGCAGCATCGACTCCGGCAACCTGCCGCACTTCGACGCCGGGCCCCAGAGCGGCGCGTGCCACACGAGCCACCTTGTCGGCGGGGATCGCCCGATCGCTCACCGGAGCGGTGGCAAACATCCTGCCGACCTTGCCGCCCAGGTGGCCGATCATGCCTTCCAGGTCTTTGTCGCCCAGCGCCCCGAGAATGACCGTCCACTCCAGTGACGGGAACTCTTCGTCGAGCGATTCGGCGAGAACACCGAATCCCTCTGCATTGTGTGAACCGTCCACAATCGTCAGAGGTTGCCGCCCGATGACTTCGAGGCGACCCGGCGACGTCGCGGCGGCAACACCCTCACGCAGTGCCTCGGGGCTGAGAGCGCGCCCGAACAACGACTCGACGGCTGCCACGGCGACAGCCAGGTTCCGGGTCTGATACCGCCCGTGCAGAGGCAGGAAGACGTCCTCATAGGTCTCGTAGATGCCGTCGATGGTGACCATCCATCCACCGATGGCAAGCGCGGCATCCTGCAGTCGGTAATCCTCGCCGTATTTCCGGCGACGGATTCCGAGTTCGGCGACCCGACGTTGCGCCTCTCTCTCCGCTTCTGCCGGCAGCGGACCGGTAACGAGGATGCAGCCCGGCTTGGCAATCGCAAGCTTCTCGATGGCGATCTCGCGCAGTGTCGATCCGAGCACCCGAACGTGTTCTTTCGAAACACCGGTGAGGACCGCCACCTCGCCATCGGCGACATTGGTGGAATCGAGGCGGCCACCGAGTCCGACCTCGACGACACCGACATCCACTGCGCGTTCGGCAAACCAGGCAAACGCCATCGCAGCAGTCAGCTCGAAATAGGTCGGACGCTCCCCGGTCCGTTGCTCCAGGAGATCGGCGAAGGGCGCGACGTCGGCTACGGCCTCGGCGAACTCATGGGCGGTTGCGTGATGCCCGTTGACACCGAGACGCTCCTCGACCCGTTCGAGATGGGGCGACGTGAACGAACCGACGGCGAGACCGTGCGCGGAGATGGCCGCAGCGGCGATCCTCGAAGTCGATGTCTTCCCGTTGCTGCCGGTGATGTGAATGATCGGGTAGGTGTCCTGGGGGTTCGCCATCAGGTCGAGAAGGACGCGCGTCCGCTCGAGTCCCGGTTGCATTCCGAGCCCGATGTGCCGATCGAGAAAGGCGACAGCCTCTTCGTACTTCGTCGCAGCCCCGTTTCAGCCGCCCAGCTCATCGAGCTGAGATTGGAGCTTGTCCACCTTCTGGCGAAGCTCGTCTGCCTTGGCAAGCTCTTTCGCGACGATCTCGGCGGGTGCTTTGGAGCGGTAGTCCCCGTTGGCGAGCTTGGCCTCCGAACGTTCGAGATCCGCTCGAGCGGCAACAATCGACTTCTCGAGTCGAGCCCGCTCCGCTTCCACGTCGACAAGTCCGGCGAGGCGGATGAAACCCTGGATGGACCCGGCGACAATGCGGGTGAAACCGGCGGCGTCCGCTGGAGGATCGCCGAACTCAGGCTCGACGAACGCCAGTGCGCGCAGTTGCTCTTCCCACCATGTGCCCTCCAATCCATCCGAATCCACGACGGTCATGGCCATCGGCCTGCGAGGACCGAGCCCGTGCTCGGCACGGAAGCGTCGCACGCCGGTGACGAGTTCCTGGAGTGTCGCGATGCCGGCCGGGGCCTGATAGCGCGGGATGCGGGGCCATCTCGATCCCGCGAGGAGCTCATCTCTGCTCACGAGTTCGTTCCACAGCTCCTCGGTCACGAAGGGAATCACCGGGTGGAAGAGCTTGAGGAGATCACGCAGGACCACGCCGAGCGTCTGACGAGCCCCGGCGGCCCTGGCAGGGTCCCACAAGGGAGACTTGGCCATCTCCAGATACCAGTCGAACACCTCCGACCAGGCGAAGCTATACAGCAACGCGTACGCGTCGGAGAGCCGGTATTGGTCACACAGGGTGTCGAATCGTTCGGTCACTTCACCGAGTCGCGACAGTATCCAGCGATCGACTGGCGAAGGATCGTCGGGATAGCCGCCGTCCACGGGAACGTCACCGGTGTGCTGGAGACCGAACCGTATCGCATTCCACAGCTTGTTACCGAACTTGCGCGTGCCCTCGACCCATTCGATGTCGAATGGAACGTCATGTCCGGGCGCCGCCGCCTGGATCAGCGCGAGACGTAGAGAGTCGGCGCCGTGCTCCTCGACGATGTCGAGCGGATCGACGGCATTGCCGATCGATTTCGACATCTTGCAGCCGGAGGCGTCACGCACGAGTCCGTGGATGACGGTGTCGACGAACGGAACGTCACCCATGAAATGCAAACCCATCTGCATCATGCGGGCCACCCAGAAGTAGATGATGTCGAACCCGGTGATCATCACCGCGTTCGGGTAGAAGCGCTCGAGGTCCTCGGTCTCATCCGGCCAGCCGAGTGTGGAGAACGGCCACAGCGCCGAGGAGAACCACGTGTCGAGCACGTCTTCGTCCTGGCGGAGGTCCCCCGATCCACACGGGCACACCGTCGGATCCTCGATGGCGACGATCGTCTCGCCACAGTCGTCGCAGTACCAGGCAGGGATCCGGTGGCCCCACCAGATCTGGCGGCTGATGCACCAGTCCCTCAGATTCTCCATCCAGTGGAAGTAGCTTTTCTCCCAGCGCTTCGGAAAGAAACGAGTCCTCCCCTCTCGCACGACATCGATGGCAGGGATCGTGAGCGGTCGCACCTTGACGAACCACTGGTCGGACAGATACGGCTCGATGACGGTGCCGCAGCGGTAGCAGTGGCCCACCGAGTGGGTGTGGTTTTCGATCCTCTCGACGGCGCCTGCCTTGTGGAGTTCGTGCTTGACCGCTTCACGAGCTTCGAATCGGTCCATCCCGTCGAACCGCAGGCCGGTGAACGCGACCATGGCACCCTCGTCGAGGATCTTTGGTGATTCGAGACCGTGCCGCCGGCCGATCTCGTAGTCGTTGGGGTCGTGAGCGGGCGTCACCTTGACGGCACCGGTCCCGAACTCGGGATCGACCGCCTCGTCGGCAATGATCGGGATCTCGCGACCCACGAGGGGCAGACGGACGGTGCGCCCCACATACGGCTGGTACCGGGCGTCGTCCGGATGCACGGCGACGGCCGTGTCCCCGAGCATCGTTTCCACCCTGGTCGTCGCGACGGTGATACCGCCCGGTCCATCGGTGAACGGGTAGGTGACGTAGACGAGTTCACCCGGTTCGTCCTCATACTCGACTTCGATCTCCGCCAGAGCGGTACCACAGCGGGGGCACCAGTTGATGATCCGGTTCCCGCGGTAGATGAGGTCCTCTTCATAGAGACGTACGAACACTTCTCGCACGGCGCGCGAGAGGCCCTCGTCCATGGTGAACCGTTCCCGAGTCCAATCGACAGAGTCGCCGAGGCGGCGCATCTGGAGGCTGATCCGGTCGCCGTATTGGCGCTTCCAGGACCAGACCTGTTCGATGAACGCCTCCCTGCCGATGTCGTGGCGGGACAGGCCTTCGGCCGCGAGGTCCCGCTCGACGACGTTCTGGGTGGCGATGCCCGCGTGGTCGGCACCGGGGAGCCAGAGAGTGGCATAGCCCTGCATGCGTTTGCGGCGCACGATCACGTCGTGAATCGAATGGTTGAGAGCATGCCCCATGTGCAGCTGGCCGGTCACATTGGGGGGTGGAATGACGACACAAAACGGTTCGCCGTCGGGATTGTGCTCAGGTCGAAAGACGCCGGACCGATCCCAACGGTCGTACCAGCGCGACTCGACGGCCTTCGGATCGTACGTCGGTTGCATCGCGCTCTTCTTGCATGGTGGACGACATGCTAGCGCCTCGGCAGGCAGCCTCTGCGACGTTCCGTCGGCCAGGAACTCACCTCGCGACGCTCCCCGTCTCGACACACCGTGGCGGGTGCTCCTTCATCTGGCGGTCTTGCAGCCGACGTCGGGCTGCCCCATGCCACAAAGAGGCCCCGGCCGGCGGCCGGGGCCTCAACCTCCCACATTGTCGTCTGGACGGGGTGTCAATCGAGTCGACGTGCCGCGCCGGCCTCCACCACAGGTTCTTCCTTCTTCCGGAATGCCAGTGTCACAAGGCCACCGAGCAGCAGCAACGCAGCGCCGATACCACCTGCGGTGGTCCCCGACGCTCCGGTGAACGGCAAGGTCTCTGTCGTCGGCGAGGTCGTGACCGTCGTCGCCGGACGCGTGACCGTCGTCGGTGAGACCGACGCCCTCACGACGCCGGCGTCCCACGTCAAGTCGTTCTGGCCCGCTGCCAGTGTGATCACGCCCGTCCGTCCGGTCGTGCGATCTGCATCACTGCCTGTCGAAACCGTCCCCTTGCCAACGATCGTGAACCCGCCGAAGCCAGGTACGCCGCCAAGGCCGTCGGGAATGACGAACTCGACCACATAGGTACCTGCCGCGAGGTCCGTGAACAGGTAGTTGCCGCCGGCGTCGGTCACCGTGGTGTCCAACTTCGTCGTGCCGGTGCCGTCATACAGATTCACGATCACCCCGGCTATTCCCGACTCTCCCGAACCCTGAATCCCATCCTCGTCCGGTTCGACCCCGTCGTACCAGACGAAGTCACCGATAGAGCCAAGAAGCGGTGGGCACTCACCAACGGTGAACCTGCCCGACGTCCGCCCAACCAGCGAGAAACCAGGCGCAGCCGACGCCACCCACGTATACGAACCAGGATCGAGCGTGAACGCATCACCGGAACCGGTAGCCACATACGAGCCACCAGGCCCCGTAATCGTCACCATCGCACCAGACGTCGGAGCAATCACCACCTTCACAGGGGCCTCCGACGACTCACCATTCCACGAACACGACCCGGCCGAAACCGTCACCGACGCATCCGTCGGCGGCCGTTGGCATCCGGTGTCGTCGAGTTGGCTCAGGTCGATCGACAGCGATCTGGAAACATGTTGCGGGCCCCCGTCAGACCAATCTGCTTTCACGGTCAAGGTCTTGACGCCCGAATCGGAGAGCGAATACGAAACCGTGTCGGATTCGGTCGCATTCGGTCCGAGCACGAGTCCATGTTTGATGTCTGTCAGCAGACTGTCCGAGTAGGTGACCTGGTCGACGGTCATGACGCGCCCGGACCAGTTCCCGTTCGCCACCGTCCAGGTGATCTCCCACTCTCCCGACTCCGCGGAGCAGCCGGCATCGACAGACAGAATCGGATGGTGCGCCGATGCCGCCGGTGCGAAGTACCCGATGAGGGGCACCACCAAGACAACAACGAGGATTGCTCGCAGTGCCTGTCCAGCCCAAGTGTGATCTCTCATTTTCCGCCTCCTCGTCAAGGGGGCGGGCCGGTCTCACCACTGGCTCACTTCGATCCTTGGTGACCGCGTACAGATCGAAGTTCAACGCCTCCCGTTATTGGCCCCTGACCACAATGTGTGGTTATGAAGTCATGATATACCACTGCACGCGGTCTTTCAACCACTATTTGTGCTGTCTCGTCCACGCTGCGTGTTGCACACGCCTGCCTGACAAGACGGACCTCCCCAACGGTCGTCGCCGACGTCTCCGTCTCGATACCGCCCCACCGCGCAACCAGCGAGGGCCTCGGCAAAAGCCGAGGCCCTCTGATGACGATACGCCGGTACGGCTACTCGGCGTCGTTACGGATTACCACCAGATCGTCCTCCTTGCCACGAACCGCCAGCAGAACGAGCCCCCCGAGCAGGACCAGGCCTACCGCCGCTCCCCCAAGGCCGCTGGAGGATGCACCGGTGAATGGCAGTGTCTCGGTGGTCGGGCGCACTGCGGTCGTCGGTTCTACTTCGGTCGTGCGGTGTATGCCTGCATCGACCGTCAGATCGCTCACCCCCGCGCCAAGCGAAATGATGCCGCTGCGTCCATTCGCTCCCGCATCGCTGTCGATCGTGTCGTCCGATCCTTGATCCGCAGCCGAGAACTCCCACGTTTCTGCCGGAAGCACGAACTCGACGATGTAGTCGCCGGCCAGAAGCCCGCTAAAGCCGTAGTGCCCGTCGGAATCTGTTGTCGTCGACTCCAGCTGTGCACCACTGCCATCCAGCAGGTTCACCGTGGCTCCTGCGATTCCGATTTCACCGGCATCCTGCAGACCGTTGGTGTTCGCGTCGTTCCACACGAAGTCGCCAATGGTTCCGGCTTGAGGCGCCGTCGTCGTCGTGGTGGGCGGCGCCGTGGTCGTCGTGGTCGTCGGCGCCGTGGTCGTCGTGGTCGTCGGCGCCGTCGTCGTCGTGGTTGTCGACGCCGTGAACGTGTTCGTGAACACGCAGGTCACCGACTCCCCTTCGGCCAAGTCGATCTGTGCCGGATCAGACCCGTCCGAACACGCCGTGGAGGTGAGCTCCCATCCCGGGGGCAGCACGGTTTCCTTCACGTCATAGATCCCGGCAGGTAGGCCGTCGAACGTGGTCGAGGCCACCCCCGACGCCGTGGTCATACTGAAGTCCGTGTCGTCCAGAGTCTCCGAAGAGAACGAGAACGTTCCGTTACCGTTGATCGCGTTCTTCAGGATCTTGATCGAGCCGGTCGCCGCCTCCGGCACGGGAACGAACGCTGCGCAGACCGGGTGAATCGAGTTCGCATAGGTCTGGGCATCACCGGGAGTGGGCCAGAACGCGTGACGCGCCCAAAGCTCGGTGAGGTCCGGAACGAGCGTGTCTGCGTTCACCTGCTGCGAAAGGAAGTCCACATCGTTCGGCAGGTCGGCGATGATGCCTGAAAGGAACGAGGGGGTGGCTCCAGAGACCATCGAACGATCGGCGAGCTGCCACTGCTCATGTGCCTGCACCTGAGGCGACGTGCCATCGTGGGGATCATACGAGTACAGGTAGATGTCGTACCGTCCCGCCGGAATCGATACGGCGACCGGCCCGGTCTCGGCATCCGCCTTGGTGAGGTCGGAACGAATCATGTGCGCGCCCAGATCGACGATGGTTCCTTGTGTGAACGGGCACGTCAAATCCGGCTCGGCCGTCTGCCCCCATGCAGGAATTGCCAGAAGCCCGACCAAGAGCGCCATCGTGGCGACCGCGGCACCCCACCTCAATAGACCCTTTTTCATTTCCGCCTCCTTGCCATGAGGGGCGGGCCGGTCTCACCACTAGCTCACTTCGGTTCTTGGTGACCGTATTACGAACCGAAGGTCATCGCCTCCCATTTACTAACCCCCGACCACTAATTGTGGCCGTACGACCATTCTATGTCACCCATCGCGCGATTTCAACCACCAAATCGCGCCACGGGGCACATCAAGATTACGGACTTGCCACAGGGCGTGGAATAGGTCCCGCGACCCGTTCAAGCGGAACGTTCGGTCGTGTCCGAGTCGAGTTCGGTCAGCGGCACCAGCGTCGGGTTGACACGTTCTGCGACAACATCCCCGTTGATCAGCACGCGGCCGACATCCTTGCGCGATGGCAGGTCGTACATCGTGTTGAGGAGCACTTCTTCCATGATGGCCCGCAGACCTCGTGCTCCCGTGTTGCGTTTGAGTGCCTGGTCGGCGATCGCCACGAGTGCATCGTCGGTGAACTCCAACTCGACGTCGTCCAGCTCGAAGAACCGGGTGTACTGGCGCACCAGCGCGTTCTTCGGTGCTTTGAGGATCTCGATCAGCGAGCTCTTGTCCAGGTCGTCCACCGTCGCGACCACGGGAAGTCGTCCGACGAACTCGGGGATCAAACCGAACTTGATGAGGTCTTCGGGCAAGACCTTCCCGAGAAGTTCGGAGGCCCGATGCTCATCACGAGTACGGATGTCGGCGCCGAAACCGACCGCCCTGTTCCCGACCCGACTTCCGATCAGATCTTCGAGGCCCGCAAAGGCACCGGCAACGATGAACAACACATTCGTCGTGTCGATCTGGATGAACTCCTGGTGCGGATGCTTGCGGCCACCTTGGGGCGGAACCGACGCCACGGTTCCTTCGAGGATCTTCAACAGCGCCTGTTGGACTCCCTCACCGGACACGTCGCGAGTGATCGAGGGATTCTCCGACTTGCGGGCGATCTTGTCGATCTCGTCGATGTAGATGATCCCCTGCTCCGCCTTCTTGACGTCGAAGTCTGCCGCCTGAATCAGCTTGAGGAGGATGTTCTCGACATCCTCGCCCACGTACCCGGCCTCGGTGAGCGCGGTGGCGTCGGCGAGTGCGAACGGGACGTTGAGGAGTCTGGCGAGCGTCTGGGCGAGCAGCGTCTTGCCGCAACCGGTCGGTCCGATCAGCAGAATGTTCGACTTCTGCAGTTCGACATCCTCTTTGTTCTCATTGCCGGCCTGTACCCGCTTGTAGTGGTTGTAGACGGCGACCGACAAGACTTTCTTGGCGCGATCCTGCCCGACGACGTAATCGTCGAGGAACTCGTAGATCTCGTGTGGTGTCGGCAGTTCGGTGATCCCGACGGTTTCCTGCTCGGTGAATTCCTCGGCGATGATCTCGTTGCACAACTCGATGCATTCATCGCAGATGTACACGCCAGGCCCCGCGATCAACTTGCGGACCTGCTTCTGTGATTTGCCGCAGAAGCTGCACTTCAAGAGTTCGCCGCCTTCACCGAACTTCGCCATTACGCCCCCGTCACCGCGGCGAGCTCTCGCCGCGAGAGAATGTCGTCGATGATCCCGTATGCCTTCGCTTCCTCGGCGAGCATCCAGAAATCCCGCTCCGTATCCTCGGACACCTTCTCCATGGTCTGGCCGGTGTGTTCGGCGAGAATCTCATTGAGCTGCTCACGCATCTGCATGATGAGTCGAGCCTGGATCTCGATGTCGGACGCCTGACCCTGGGCGCCGCCAGACGGCTGGTGCAGCATCACGCGGGCGTGTGGCAGCGCGAACCGCTTGCCCTTTTCTCCACCGGCGAGGATCACCGCCGAGGCCGAGGCCGCCATGCCCATACACACGGTCGTGACGGCCGGCTTGATGTATTGCATCGTGTCGTAGATCGCGAACAGTGATGTGATCGAGCCGCCGGGAGAGTTGATATAGAGATAGACGTCTTTGTCGGGATCTTCGCTCTCCAGGTGCAACAACTGCGCCATGATGAGGTTGGCGACCGTGTCATCGATGGGAGTACCGAGGAAGACGATCCGATCTTTCAGCAACCGGCTGTAGATGTCGAACGCGCGCTCACCACGACTTGTCGATTCGACGACCGTTGGGACGATGTAGTTCTCGGCATTCATTCCGTCTCCTCTGCCGGTTGATCGTCGCCCTTCGTTCCTTCGGCGATCAGGACGATCCGGCTTCCATTCTCGTCGATCGGGACCGCTGCATCCGCGAGTGCCTCGAGCGTCTTGCGGCGCAGGATATCACTGCGCACGCGATTCTCTTGTTCACCAAACTCTGCGCGGAACTCTTCCGGCTCCCGACCTGCCTGTTGGGCGAGAGAATCCATCACCTCGGCGAGTTCCTCCTCGGTCACCTCGATACCTTCTGCCTCGGCGATCGCGTTGAGCAGGATGTCGGTGCGCACGTTGCGATCGGCCCGGCTGCGAAGGTCGTCGACGAACACCTCCTGGTCCTGGCCGGTGACCCGAAGGTAGTCGGCCAGTGAGATTCCTTGTTCTTCGAGCTCATGAGCGAAACGGTGCAGGATGGCGTCCATCTCGGCTCCGATGATCCCTTCGGGAATCTCGAGTTCCATCTCTTCGAGAAGCTGCCCCAGGATGCCGTTGCGAAGCTGCGCGACCGAAGCGGCGCGTTTGGCCTCTGTCATCCGTCGCTCCAAATCGCTGCGCATCTCCTCCACCGTCTCGAACTCGGTGACATCGGAGACCCACTCGTCCGTCAGGTCGGGCAGTCGCTTCTCCTTGACCTCCTTGACGAGGACCCGAAAGGTGACCTGCTCACCGACCCTGTCTCCGAAACCGGCGGGAAGTGGACCGTCGAACGCGACGATGTCACCGGCCTTCTTGCCGATGAGATGCTCGTCGATGCCCTCGATGAACGACCCGGACCCCGCTTCGAGGAGCAGGTCGGTGGCCGTTGCGTCCTCGACCGGCTCGCCGTCGAGGAGGGCACTCAGATCGATCGCAACGAAGTCGCCCTCGACGACTGGACGGTCGACCGTCTCCAGTTCGGAGAACTGATCGCGCATCCGATCGATCTGAGACCGCAGCTCTTCCTCTTCGACGTCGGGCACGTTCACCTCGACCTCACGGTCACGAAACTCCGGGACCGTGTCGAGCTCTGGCCAGAGCGTCACCCTGACGTGCACCTCGACGCCGTCGTCGATGTCGACGATCTCGTCGACACTCGGATTCAGCGCAGGGACGAGTCCGCTCTCGTTGAGCGCTTCGGCGATCAACGCGGGAAGGAGGTCGTCGATCGCGTCACTTCGGAGTCGATCCCCACCGACCACGGTTTCGACGACTCTTCGAGGCGCGCGGCCGGGTCGGAACCCCTTGATCTTGACTTCGTGCGACAGCTTGCGCGCCGCCCGGTTCTCCGCTGCAAGCAGCGCCTCGCCGGTGACCTCGACGGTCAGCAGCTTCTCGAATGGACCTGCGTCCGTGATCTTGGTATTCAACCTCGTTACCTCGCTTTACAGGGAAGACGGCGCGCCGACGCCGCCTCTTCAGGGTGGCCGACGGGTTTCGAACCCGCGACCTCCGGGACCACAACCCGGCGCTCTATCCAACTGAGCTACGGCCACCATGTGCGAACCGAACCCGGCGCCCCCGGGAGGATTCGAACCCCCGACCAAGAGCTTAGAAGGCTCCTGCTCTGTCCTCTGAGCTACGGGGGCAGATTCCATTCGGTCGGTCCGCAGAGCGGGTGAAGGGAATCGAACCCTCATGACCAGCTTGGAAGGCTGGGGCTCTACCATTGAGCTACACCCGCGTCGGCCGCAGGATAGTGCGGCCTCCGCGTACGTCGGGCTGGCCGGATTTGAACCGGCGACCCCCTGCTCCCAAAGCAGGTGCGCTGCCAAACTGCGCCACAGCCCGTACTCGTCGGCAACCAGCCAAGGGAAACCGGCGGTGCCGCCATTGTTGCATGCCCGCCAGGCGGTACAAGCCAAGACACCCGAGGATCCCGTTCTCGTGACGGCTCGACGGGATTATTCCCGTGAACCGTCACGAAAACAGGATGGAGGTCCCGAAGGGGGCGCTGGCCGGATGGTGCACAGACTTTCGACCGAGTGAAACAGCCATCGAGGCCATCCGAGAAAGGACAGGATCCTGGAAAGGCGCGCCTCGGGACACACGGCGCAAGCGACGGGCCGAAGTCGAGCGACCGAAAGTCGAATCCCGGGCCGACGTCCTCGAGCGATTGCCGGATCCGAGATGGCCGGCGGGCACCGTCATGTATCGGACCGAGGGCGCAAAGACGCAACGTAGGCTTCAAATGACGAACTCGGATCCGCGAGTGTTGCGGCTCTTCATGGCCCGGGCCGCAACATACCTGACTCCGAACCCGGAGTTCGCCCTGCAACTACAGCACCACGAGGGCAACGACGACCCACCGGCTCGCACCTACCGGACCAACGAACTCGGGCTCGCACACCCTGACTTCTACAAGACCTTCGTCAAGCCGCGAGGAACTGGCCACCGCAAGAACCACCTCGAGCAAGGCGTGTGCGGCGTTCGACTACGAAGGAGCGCAAACACGTGGATCGTGGCCATGGCATGGATCGACGGCCTTTTGGCAGTATTCGGGGAACCTCGACAGCTCGGTTAGACTGCCGCTCCGCCGGGTCGCTAGCTCAATCTGGCAGAGCAGGGGCCTCTTAAGCCCAAGGTTGTGGGTTCAAGTCCCACGCGACCCACTCAGATCAAACTGGCCAGTCTCCCGATCTTCTCGAATGCCTCCAACGCTCTGTCGATCTGATCGTTCGTGTGCGTCGCCATGCAGCTCGTACGCAGCAACTGTCGCCCGTTCGGTGTCGCAGGAGAAACAACGGGATTCGTGTAGACACCCTCGTCGAGCAGCATGCGCCACATGCCGAAGGTGACCATGTCGTCACCGACGATGACCGGAACGATCGGAGAAACGGAGTTGCCGGTGTCGAAGCCCAGACGCTGAAGCCCGGTCCGCCACCGCTCGCCATTGAGCTGCAGCCGCTCGACCCGCTCCGGCTCGGACCGCATGATCTCCAACGCTGCCAGCGCGGCGGCGGCGTTGGGCGGAGGGATCGATGCCGAGAAGATCAGCGCACGGGCATGATGCTGGATGAAGTCCACCACTTGGGTGTCACCGGCGATGAACCCCCCGAGCGACGCGAACGACTTGGAGAACGTGGACATGATCAGATCGGTCTCGTCCACGACGCCGAAGTGTGCTGCAGTACCTCGCCCCGCCCCCATCACTCCCATGCCGTGGGCATCGTCCACCATCACTCGTGCCCCATATCGGTGGCTCAGATCGAGCATCTCGGGAAGTGGGGCCAAGTCCCCTTCCATACTGTAGAGGCCGTCGACAACGACGAGGCGGCCCTGGTCGTCGGCAGTGGACAGCAATTGGCGTTCGAGGTCCCCGAGATCGTTGTGGCGGAAACGCTTGATTCTCCCCCAGCCGAGCCGAGCCGCATCGATGATGCTGGCGTGGTCGTCCTTGTCGAGGAACACGGTATCGCTCCGGCCGACCAGCGCGGAGATCGTGCCCAGGTTGGTCTGCATGCCCGTGGAGAACACGAGGGCAGCATCCTTGCCGACGAACTCGGCGAGCTGCCGTTCGAGTTCCAGGTGCATCTCCAGCGTCCCGTTGAGGAATCGCGACCCCGTACAACTGGTACCCATTTCCGCGATGGCCTTCATGGCCGCCTCGCGCACCTTCGGATGGGTCGTCAGGCCGAGGTAGTTGTTCGAACCGAACATCAGGATACGCCGGCCCTGGTAGATCGCCTCGGATCCCTCGTTGCTCTCGAGCGGGAGGAAGTACGGGTAGAACCCCGCCTCCCGAGCCTGTCGGGCACGGTCGAACGCGAGTGCCTTCTCGAACACGTCGGCGCGTGAGGTCGCCGCATCGGGACGGTCGGTCATCGTTGCTCGGCCTTTCTCGTTGCCTTCTTCAGGTCACGATCCATGATGATGCGAACCAGACCCGGAGCGTACCGGTTCACTCGCCAGATCCAGCCGGATCCCTTGGGATGGATGCTGAACCGTCCAGCGAGGATCCCGTCGACGAACGTGCGGGCGACCTCGTCGGGAGACAGGAGCCCGGCGCTCTCCGACATGATGGCCGTCTCCGCAGGTTTCGTCTTGTTCTCGTTCGCCAGACCGGGGGTTTCCGTGTCGGGTGGGAACAGGACGGAGAACCCGATCCCGCGCGGCTTGAGTTCGTGCCGCAGCGACTCGGCGAGACCGACGACGGCGAACTTCGAAGGTGCATAGGCGCTGTAGCCGATCATGCCGAAGTACCCCATCATCGACGAGATGAACGACACGTGACCTTTGTGAGCCTCGACGAAGTGGGGAAGAAGCGCCAGTGTCGGAATGAGCTGCCCCAGGTAGTTCAGCTGCATCTGGCGCCGGAAATCATCGAGCGTGAGTTCGTGCACGTACCCCGGGCGGGCTCCGCCGACGCAGTTGATGAGATGATCGGGGACTCCCCTGCGTTCGATGAGGTCTGCCAGAGCGGGGGTCACCTGATCGTTGTCGGTGGTATCGAGGGCGGTCGTCTCCACGAACTGGTCGCTGCTCGTTGCGAGTTGGGAGAGTTCTGCCGCCGTATCCGCAAGCGCCTGACGGCCGCGGGCGATGAGGACGACGCTACCGCCCCGAGACACCACCTGTCGCGCCGTGGCCCGCCCGATCCCCATCGACGCACCAGTGATGATGGAGACCGTACCGGCGAACCCTTTGCCCTTCACCATCCGCGAGAGCTATGGGAGGGGGATACTCGATCGAACACACGGGGAGATTACACGGTGCGGTTGACGGGTGCGGACCGAGTTGCCGGCTTCGCCTGGCAGAATGGGGAGACGCGGGCGTAGCCGAATTGGCATAGGCGCCAGACTTAGGATCTGGTGGGCGTAGGCCCGATGTGGGTTCGAGTCCCACCGCCCGCACATTCCCCGTTCTCGTGACGTCTGGGCGAAACTATCCGGACGAAGCGTCACGAGAACGAGAGGAAAGGGTCCCTCACCACTGTGCGTGGCCCCATGGCGACCAGACACGCCGAGTCTCGGCTCCTACGCACTAGTCCTCCCGCGCCGTGAAAAATGGGCTGGAAGACTCATTGCCGCCCCAGCCATCCTCGCGTAGTGTGTGCTTAACGACCACCAAGCGTGGCAAATGGGGCTGAACTTCATGCGCAAGCATGAGACTGACCGGAAGAGCCGGGTAGCAGTGTAAGGACAAACAGGGAGGCGGCCCTGCCGGGCCGAATGGGCACATGGTTGATCAAGCTCGAAAGCAGATTGTCGCCGATCGTCGCGGCTACTCCGTCCATCTTCAAACCGAGGAACGCTCGGCCGTCGAAACGGCACACGGGTCTTCCGATGGTGTGGTGATCGACCTCAGGGACAGGAGCGTCGTCGATCTCAGGGGCGAAGACGTCGTCGTTGAGATCACGAGGGCCAACCGTGTGTTTCTCAGAGGCGACGAGGGCATCCTCGCCGCACCTGTCTGGCAACTCGGGATGAAGCGTGTCGTGGACATCGTCCTGTCGATCTTCTTCCTCGTCATCCTTTCTCCGGTCCTGATCGCCGCAGCCATCGCGGTGAAGTTGACCTCGCCGGGGCCGCTGCTCTACGTGCAGGACCGCGTCGGGAAGAACGGGAAGACCTTTCGATTCGCCAAGTTCCGCTCCATGCGAGACGGAGCCCACACCGAACTCGACGATCTCAGACACCTCAACGAAGTGGACGGACCTGTGTTCAAGATCCGGGACGATCCCCGCATCACACCGGTCGGTCGATTCATGCGCAAGTACAGCATCGACGAGCTACCTCAACTCTTCCACGTCCTCACCGGCGGGATGAGCCTTGTCGGGCCGCGTCCGCCGATCCCGGCCGAAGTGGCCACATACGACGAGTGGCATCGTCAGCGTCTGCTGACGAAGCCGGGCATCACGTGCATATGGCAGGTGAGCGGCCGTTCCGACCTCGACTTCGAGACCTGGGTCGAATTGGATGTGGAGTACATTCGGACATGGAAACCGAGCCTCGACTTCTTGATCCTGCTGAAGACCTTGCCTGCAGTCATCTCCGCGAGAGGTGCCTACTAGGAGGGCCACCCGGAACGCTTCTCAAGACTCGCGTACGCGTTGCCGATTGACGAGTGAGAGCGGGACGGCGATGTCGTCCATCGTCTAGTGTGAAACACCACTCCGGGTGGCCGTCCGTCAGCCGGGCGGAGGAGGCCTGATGAACCAGGGAATCGTAGGAAACCGGTCGGCGGGTCGGGGATGTCCATGAAGATCCTCGTCACCGGACACAACGGCTACATCGGTGCAGTGCTCGTGCAGCTTCTCCAGGGTGCCGGCCATGAAGTGGTCGGGCTGGACACCTACTGGTTCTCGGACTGCCATCACGGCCCGGCACCGGCAGACCCGCCGGCGTTGCGCATGGACCTGCGAGATGTGACCGCGCAGGACCTCGAAGGTTTCGACGCCGTGATGCATCTGGCGGCCCTCTCGAACGACCCGTTGGGCGATCTCAGCCCGGAGTACACGTTCGACATCAACCTGCACGCCTCCGTGCAGCTCGCCGAGGCGGCAAAGGCCGCCGGAGTCCCCCGATTCATCTTCTCCTCCTCCTGTTCCCTCTATGGGGCTCCCGGCACCGACGAACTGGTGGACGAGACCGCGGCGTTCGGGCCGATCACGCCCTACGGCGTCTCCAAGATCAAGGTCGAGCAGCAAGTCGCAGCTCTGGCCGACGACGACTTCAGCCCCACCTACCTTCGCAACACGACCGCCTACGGCTGGTCACCACAGTTGCGGGGCGACATCGTGGTCAACAACCTCGTTGCCTATGCCTTCACGACAGGCGAGGTGCTCATCAAGAGCGACGGGTCTCCCTGGAGGCCACTCGTTCATGTCGAGGACATCGCCAGGGCGTTCCTCGCCGTCGCCGAAGCTCCGAGAGCAGTGATCCACAACCAGGCTTTCAATGTCGGAAGGACCGACGAGAACTACCAGATCTCCGCGGTGGCCGACCTCGTGGCGCAGGTCGTTCCGAACAGCCGCGTCGTGTACGCACCCGGCGGTGAACCCGACACCCGCAGCTACCGGGTCGATTTCTCCAAGATCGCCGACGCTCTACCCGACGCACGACCACGATGGACGGTCCTTCAAGGCATCGAGGAGCTCTACGAGGCGTACCAGAAGTATGGGCTCACCCTGGACGAGTTCGAGAACAGATACCTGCGGATCCGTCACCTCCGCCGCCTCCTCGCCGACGGACGCCTCACCCCCTCCCTACGATGGCGGTCCGCCGAACACACCGCACAGGTGGGAAGCCAAGATGCGTGAGCACACCGCGTCCACACCCCTCTGCCGCTTCTGCAACGCGCCGCTCGGTTTCACGTTCGTCGATCTGGGCATGTCGCCTTTCTGCGAGAGCTTCCTCGGCGAGGACCAGCTCAACCAGATGGAGCCGTTCTACCCGCTCCACGTCTACGTCTGCGATCGGTGCTTCCTGGTGCAGCTCGAGGAGTACGTCGCCCCCGAGGACATCTTCACCGAGTACGCCTACTTCTCTGCCTACTCGGACAGCTGGCTCGCCCACGCGAAGGCATACGTCGACATGATCACCGAACGACTCGCCTTGGATCACACATCGAGCGTCGTCGAGTTGGCGAGCAACGACGGGTACCTGCTTCAGTATTTCGTCCAAAAGGGTATCCCCGCCCTCGGGATCGAACCTGCCGCCAACGTTGTGAAGGCGGCGGAGGAGCGAGGAGTCGATACGCTGGTCGAGTTCTTTGGCGCGGCGTTGGCCCGGCGTCTGGTGACGGAGGGCAGAATGGCCGACCTGATCATCGGCAACAATGTGCTCGCCCAGGTCCCGGACCTCAATTCGTTCGTGGAGGGCATCAAGACGCTCCTGGCCCCCGGCGGAGTCGTCACCATCGAGTTCCCCCACCTGCTCCGTCTCATGGACGAGAATCAGTTCGACACGATCTATCACGAGCACTTCTCCTACTTCTCGCTCTCGACCGCCGAACGGATCTTCGCAGCGCACCGGCTGACACTCTTCGATGTCGAGGAGTTGCCCACGCACGGCGGATCCCTGCGGATCTACGCCAGGCACGTCGAGGACCTCTCCAAACCGGTCACTCCCGGTGTCGTCGCACTTCGTCAACGTGAAGCCGCCGCGGGACTCAACGGCCTGGATGCATACCGCCTCTTCCGTGAACGGGTGGAGGCAACCAAGCGAGACCTCCTCGAATTCCTCATCGAGCGACGAAGAGCAGGCGAGTCGGTGGTCGGATACGGTGCGCCCGGCAAGGGCAATACGCTGTTGAACTACTGCGGCATACGAACGGATTTCCTCGACTACACGGTCGACCGGAACCCCTACAAGCACGGGATGTACCTTCCGGGAACCCACATCCCGATCTACCCTCCCGACAGGATCGAGGAGACAAGACCGGACTACATCCTCATCCTGCCATGGAATCTGAAGAACGAGATCGCCAAACAACTCGCCTACACGGCGGATTGGGGTGCGAAACTGGTCGTGCCCATCCCCCGGGTGCAGACGCTATGAGGACGCAACGTGTGACGGCAGGACACGGAGGAACCCCATGAAAGTCGTACTGTTCTGCGGCGGACAAGGAACCCGCCTTCGCGACTACTCGGAGACGATCCCAAAGCCGATGGTCCCCGTCGGCTACCGACCGATTCTGTGGCACGTCATGAAGTACTACGCCCACTTCGGGCACCGGGACTTCATCCTGGCGTTGGGCTATCGGGCCGACGCCATCAAGGACTTCTTCCTGCACTACGAAGAAGCGGTCTCGAACGACTTCGTCCTTTCCGACGGGGGCAAGCGAATCGAGCTGGCGAACAGCGACATCGCCGACTGGACGATCACCTTCGTCGATACCGGCGCTGCCTCGAGCATCGGAGAACGGCTGCGCAGGGTCCGCCGGCACCTCGAAGGTGAGGAGGTGTTCATGGCCAACTACGCCGACGGGGTCACGGACCTGCACCTTCCCAGCTACATCGACGAATTCATGCGTCGCGATGTCGTCGCGAGCGTTGTCGCCATCCGCCCACCCGGCAGCTACCACGCGATGCAGATCGACGAGGATGGGTGGGTACGTGGGAGCATGCCCATCGCCGCTACCGACACCTGGATCAACGGCGGGTATTTCATCTTCAAGAAGGCGATCTTCGACTACATGCAGAAAGGTGAAGAACTGGCCGTTGAACCGTTCGCACGCCTCATCAAGGATCACCAACTCGTAGCTCATCGACACACCGGCTTCTGGGCACCGATGGACACGTTCAAGGACAAGCAGCTGCTCGACGATCTCTACCGTAGCGGCAACGCCCCCTGGCAAGTGTGGAACGGCGCCAACGGGGCCTGACGAAGGAAACGGACCGCCGATGCAGACACTCTCGCTCGACACGGAAACTCCGACCATTCTGTGTCTGGGGGCACACAGCGACGACATCGAGATCGGATGTGGAGCCACCGTTCTCCGCCTGCTCGACGCGCTGCCCGGAGCCTCGGTGCAGTGGGTCGTGTTCAGCGCGCATGGCGAGCGGGCGGCAGAGGCCCGACGCGGCGCCGACCTGTTCGCCGGAGATCGCCTCGCCGAATTCGGTGCACACGACTTCCGTGACGGTTTCTTTCCCGGGGCCTTCGGCGAGCTCAAGGAGCGCTTCCGGGAACTGGCCCGGACCGTCGAGCCGGATCTCGTCCTCACCCACTGGCGCAGGGATGCTCACCAGGATCATCGGCTGGTGGCGGAGCTGACCTGGCAGACGTTTCGCGACCATTTCGTTCTCGAATACGAGATCCCCAAGTACGACGGCGATCTCGGATCACCGAACGTGTACCTGCCGGTCGCCCGGGAGCAGGCCGACCGCAAGATCGCGTATCTGATGGAGGCGTTTCGCTCCCAGCACGGCAAGTACTGGTTCAACGACGAGGCGCTCCGCTCCCTGATGACGATCCGAGGTGTCGAGTGCAAGTCCTCCAGCGGCTTCGCGGAGGCCTTCTATGGCTACAAGGTCGTGCTGAACGCAGGCGAGCGTGACTGAACCTCGCGCCTCGACATGCTGGAGCTGTGGAGCTGCGGACCTCGTTCCCTTCTTCGAATCCCGATCGGTTCCGACGAGTTCCTGCGTGCTGCTGCCGAGCAGACAGGAAGCCGAGGCATGGCCCGTCGGGAACCTTCGACTCGCCTTCTGCCCGGCCTGCGGTTTCATCCAGAACGAGCTGTTCGATCCGGATTTGATCGACTACACCCAGCCCTACGAGGAGAGCCAGGCATTCTCGGCGACGTTCGCCCGATTTGCGACGGCGTTGGCGAACCGGCTGATCGACTCCTACGACATACGTCACAAGGACGTCTTCGAAATCGGATGCGGCAAGGGCGACTTCCTGAAGCTGGTCTGCGAACTCGGCGCCAACCGCGGCCTGGGCATCGATCCCGCGTTCACCGAGGGGCGGCTGGAGACCACCGCGGACGTGAGGGTGTTGAATGAGTTCTTCTCTGAGCGCACCACCCACCTCACGGGCGATCTCATCACTTGTGTCCACACCCTCGAGCACATCCAGGCGGTGGGCGACTTCATGAAGCTGATCAGGCAATCGGCCGATCACCGCGCCGGATCGGTCGTGTTCGTCGAGGTGCCCGACACCATGCGTATCCTGTCGGAAGGCGCGTTTTGGGACATCTACTACGAGCACTGCTCCTATTTCACGCTCGGTTCGCTCGGCCGCCTGCTGCGTGCGTCCGGTTTCCATCTCCTCTCCCTGGAGACCGCATACGACGACCAGTACCTGCTCGTCGAGGCAACGGCTTCGAGCAACGGACCGGATGCCCACTTCCCGGGGGAAGACGATCTCGATCAGGTCGCGAAGCGAGTTGGCACCTTTTCCGACGCCGCCTATGCGGCGATTCGAAGTTGGGAACGCCGTCTGGAGGATGCAGAGGCGGCAGGGAAACGTGTGGTGGTATGGGCTGCCAGCTCGAAGGGCGTCAGTTTCCTCACCACGTTGGAGGGCGGACGAACGGTGAGCCACGTCGTGGACATCAACCCCTACAAGCAGGGCAAATTCATGCCGGGCACGGGGCAGGAGATCGTTGCGCCCGAGTTCCTCAGGACCTCTCCGCCGGATCTGGTGATCGTGATGAACCCCATCTATCTCGAGGAGATCCGCGCAGACCTCACCCGGCTCGGGCTGGCTCCGGAGGTCGTGGCGGTCTGAGGAGTCAGGCGATGAGGATCTCGGCGTCGATGCCCATCTTCTCCAGACTGCCGGCGATCTCGCCCTTGTAGATCTCATTGGCGATCACGACCACGTCGGGAGGCTGTGCGACCAGAACATCGGGAGAGTGGATCGGCTGGCCCGTTCCCGCCATGTGCCTGCCCCATTTACGCGGGTTGATGTCGACGACAAGGGGGATCTCTTCCCCGATCTGCAACACGTTCAAGAATGTGTCCCCTCGTGCACCCGCCCCCCACAACACGGCCCGACGACGCTTCGCCGTGATATCGAGAAGCATCGTGCGCCAGCGATCGATCCTTTCCTCGTAGGCCGTTGCGAACCGGCGAACGTCGGACTCGAGCAGATGGCCGACAGGAGGCCGCTCACCCGTGTCTCCGACGGATGGAGAAGCCTCGATGACCAGATACAGGTCCTCGTAGACCGGACGGATGTCGCGCACGGTGAAGCCGGCCGTCCCGAGGAGTCGCTCCAGGGCCTGGGGCGTGTAGTAGACGGGATGTTCGTAGATGACGTCCCACACGTCGGCGCGCTGCAGCATGTCGAGCGCGTTGGGTACCTCGAACACAACGACGGAATCGCTCCGGTCACCGAGAATGTCTCGAATATGAGCCAGAAACGACCGGGGATCGTCCACGTGCTCGAGGAGCTGACGTGCGATCACCAGATCGGGACTCACCTGCAGGTCGGCCTCGAGGTAGTAGCCCTTGACGAACGTGAGCCGATCATCGATCGGTCTCGCGGGATCTTCCTCATAGCTCGGATCCACACCGATGCCCCGGTTGTTCCCGAGTTCCACCATCATCCGGAGGAAGTCGCCCTTTCCGCAACCGATCTCGAGTATGACCTTGTTGTGAAGGTCGTAACGCTCGATCAGCTCCGTTCCCAGCTCCCTGGCATAGCTTTGGAACAGGGACGAGAAGTGGAGCGAATTCTCGTAGTTCTCGTCGTAGTCGAGGAGCGACGGATCGAACGCAACGTTTACGAGCAGACCGCACGTGCCACACAATGCCAGCGACATCGTCCCCCGTGGGCAGTCGAGCGCCGCGTCGCGCTCTGGCCACAACGTGCAACTCTGCGTCGGCAGTCTCGTCGGCTCGGTGAACACGTCGAGATCGGGCGAGCCACACGCGGGACACGCCCGGATAACGACCTCTCGGGTCTCACCCACGACACATCCCGCGTGTCGTGTGACACGCCTGGATCAGGATCTCGACGACCATGATCCTCCCTGAACGGATCCCGCTCATGGCAACGGAGTCACAGTGACGTTTCCGATCGCAACGTCGACATGGTGCACGAGCAGAAGGAATGAACCGGAGACCGGATCACCCGCCTCTCCCTGCTGGTCGGTGAGTTGCCAACTGGTCGGCTCTGTGGTCCCGTCTTCCCAGATCTTCAGACTGTACAGGGGGCCGTCCACGGTCGTCTCGACACGCATCTTGAACCAGTAGGTCGAGCCGATGTTGATCGACTGGGCCAGCTCGGAGCGGACGTCCGGATTGAAGCCGACGAGCCGGAGCCCCTCGAACGTGTCCGTCCACCGCAGCTCACCGAGTGATCCGGAAGGCCACCAGCCCCAGACAGGTTGCGCAGAGGGGTCACAGGCCGGCTCGGTGAACGCCGAACAGTCCTCGTGCCCGTCCCAACCCATCAGGATGCCGAGCGCCGGGCCGTAGCTGGGAGCGTCGTACCCGTTCACCGTATCGAGGCCCCGAATCTTCATGGGTACCAACACTTCATACTGATCCCATGTGACATCGCCGATGTCGATGAGACGGTCGTACCCGACATCCACGGTCAGCAGATTATTGGAGTCGACCTCCCACTGTCCGTCGACCACCTGGGCGACGTCCTGAATGTCGGTGACGGTGCTCCAGTCGATCGAGTAGGGCGACGGCCAGACGTTGCCGGTACTCCAGTTGACCGTCACCGTCTTGGTGGTCGGGTTGCCCAGACCGTCGACCGCGACGATGACGACGGTGTTGGCACCGCTGACGAGATCCGGATCCGCGGTCGATATCTGCACGTCGAAGTCGCCGGGCATGAGCAGACGGCGACTGTCCGGGCCCATCGAGAGGCTGTGACTCGCTCCACCGTTCAGCGAATAGCTCAGCGATGCGATTCCGTCCGGGTCGTCGACGTTGCCGAGAACATCGATCCATTTCTGTGCGTTGCCGATGTTTCCGAATTTCTGGACATCGCCGTACCAGATATCGAAGATCGTCCCACCGCCGTCCTCGGGCGTGATCGGCGATGCGCCGTTGAAGAAGTAGTCCACGATCACCCGAGTGGCAGGCGCGGGACGATCGGTCGGGCTCGGGTTCGCGGCGTACACGCCCACTTGGGTCACCGTCATCAACTGATCGAAGGTCAACTGCTCCGTCCATGTGGAGCCGTCGCTCGATGTCGAGTACGTCCACGTGTTGCCCGACCGCGTGACTTTCAACCAGATCGGCTGGTGTCCGAGCGGGGCCACACTGCTGTACGGGAAGTTGTCGGGTCCACCGTCGATGAAGGCCGCGAAGGCGGTCGCATCTCTGCCGTAGGCGAAAACGTCGAACCGCAGGAACGTGTCCGCATCCTGCTGGACGATGATCCCTTGATCTTGCTCGGGTTCGGTCATCTGCGACTGGAATTTCGCGATGATCTCGAAATTCGTGTCGGCGGCAGGTTGCATGAGTCTCGGTGCGTTGAACGTGATGGGCGGCACGGCGGTCGAATCGATCCATGCGTCGTGCGCAGCGGCCGCGGGAACCTCGATCACGAGCTGGTTCCCCGATCGGGAGATACCGAACGTCGAGTCTGCATCCGGGTCGACCTGCGTCCACACCGTGCCGTTGATCGACGCCCCGAAGAAGTCGTCCGACACGAACGCGGAGGGTGACAGCATCCCGATCGTCACGGTCGCCGTGTCACACGCCGCCTCGGTGTCACACACCTGATAGGTGAACGAGTCCTCACCGACGTATCCGGCGTCGGGCGTGTAATCGAAGGTCCCGTCAACGTTGTTCACCAACGCTCCGTACACCGGTGCCGTCTGCGCGGTCGTCGATGTCGGATCCAGATTCCCATCGATGTCGTTGGCAACCACGTCGATCGTGACCAACGTCCCCTCGGGCGTCGTCACCGAATCATCCACCGCCACCGGCGCCACGTTCGTGACCGTCACGGTCACCGTCGCCGTATCGCACATGGCGGTGGCGTCACACACCTGATAGGTAAAGGAGTCCCCACCTACGTACCCTGCATCGGGCGTGTAATCGAAGGTCCCATCAACGTTGTTCACCAACACACCGTGCAGCGGTGCCGTCTGCACGGTCGTCGATGTCGGATCCAGATTCCCATCGATGTCGTTGGCAACCAAACGTCCCCTCGGACGTCGTCGCCGCATCATCCACCGCCACCGGCGCCAGATACGTTGCGAGTTCGATCCGGACGGCGTCGGAGACCGCACCGGTGCCGCCGAGGACAACGATTCTGCTGGTCGCGAGTCGGAGAAGTTCTTGGCCGGTCGCGTACGGGACAGCGTCTTGTTCGACCAGGAGCACAGGTCCGCCTTGCCGGGCGGCCGCAGGCCCTCCTGCGATGGCATCCGGGTAGTTCAGCCCGGTGGCGACATAGACCACGGGGACTCCCGGCGCGAAATAGTCCGAGGAGATCGCTGCGGCGGTCGCATACCGATTCGAGCCGGAAAGTCGTCTGACCGACCCGCTGGTATATGCGTTGAGGGCCGTTTCGATGTCTTGGGAGACCGCGAGGGTCCCACCGAGCACCACGATCTCACCGGGTGCGAGCCGTACGAGCTCGTTGGCCGTGGCGGCAGGGATCGAGCTGCCCACCAGAAGAATCGGCCCACCTCTGAGTGCTCCCACGGGACCACCGGCGAGCGCATCGGGAAAGTTCACACCGGTGGCGATGTAGGCCACGGGGACTCCGGGAGCGAACGTCGCCGCAGACACGGCTGCAGCGGATGCGTACCGGTCCGCGCCCGACAGGCGTGTCACCGTGCCGGTGGTGTACGCGGCAAGGGCCGCTTCGACAGATGGCGAGATCACCGCCGTCCCACCGAGTACGACGATCCGACCGGGCTGCAATCGCACGAGCTCATCCGCGGTCGATTGTGGAATGGTGTCGGTGCTCACAAGCAGGATCGGACTCTGGCCGCCCGTCGCAGCGGCTCCGGCAATGGCGTCCGGGAAGTTGAGCCCGGTGGCCACATAGGCGACCGGAACGCCCGGATCGAACACGGCTGCAGATATCGCCGCCGCGGTGTCGAATCGGCTCGTGCCCCATATTCGCTCAACCACCCCAAGGGACTGTGGTGTCGCGTTCTCGGCGGCAGCGGCCTGTGGCAGTGGAACGACGGCCGCTCCGACGGTGATCCACAATGTCACTGCAATGATCATCGACCTTGCCTGTAGCAAGCGCCGAAGAACACCGATCCGACTCCTGGACGTCATGGCATGCCTCCCCTTGTGCACCGTCTGTTGGTCCGGCGACCACTGTACGTGGTCATGCCGCCAATATCAAGAAGCCACGGCCACGAGATTCGGTGCTCCGCCACCCGGTTGCCGCTCTCGACACCCGCGTACTCCTCGATCGCGTGCGCCGGGACATCAGCCACCTTAACCGTGTGTTGGGCGTGGCGGGGCAAGAATCGTCGACGGACAGGGCAAGGCCGTATGCGCCGACGTCGCTCTGAGAGAGGCTCCTCGTGAGCACACCAACCGCCGGCACCATCGACGCCTGCGTGAACGAGACCCATGTCGTCCATGTGCCGGCATCCTTTGACGTCCGATGCACTCACGCGTCCCCGCTGCGAGCCTCCCGCAACGAGGCCGGCGCCGTCAACGAGACCTTCCCGTTCACCTGCGCCACCACAAACCCCTCGTCGACGAGGCCGGGCACGCGTGCACCGACTACCCGACGGCCGGCACCACGGACGATGCGATCGCCGGGACGTAGGTGCATCCCGCGGGACCAACGTGTGCACGGGGAAACACGTTCTTTTCCAGTCGGACGAACTCCGCCTCCGCATGCCGCCCGGGATTCACGCCGGTTCGACCCCGACGTCGGTACATCGAGATCGACGAGGCTCCTCCTCAGCGCTTCAACACGCGCTTGGCGAGCCTTCGGGCACTTCGGTACCAACCGTACAGACCCGACGTCGCATCGTTGAAGGGAATCGCGAGCAGCTCGGGCCATTGGGACGTGATGACATCGTTGATGACTCCATAGTCACGGCGGTAGGAGACAGGAAGGCTCATCAGTGCTTCGATGAGTCGCCGATCGGCGAACGGGTAGAAGAAGAACTTCGCCGCATCGGGGTACCCGTACGTGAGAAAACCGCCCCAACCTCCCGCGCGCAGCTCGAGAGCACGGACATCGAAGGTGGTGTACGGATTCTCGACCGGGAGGTCGTCGAACCACCGTTCGCCACGCTCGACAGTCTCGGGCCACGCCGGGTAATCACGCATCTCGAGCACCTTCGAGAGGGTGAGAGGCTCAGATTCGTCATCGAGATCCAAGAACACCGGCATGCGCGTGATCTCTGCTCCGGTCCCCGCGATGTACGGCGCGGTCGCGTCCATCTCGGACATCGTGTTCACGGCCGGTTGACAACGCGAATCGGCGGCGGCCATACCTCCGGTACGATAGAGAAGCCTTTCCACATCCCGGTCGGTGGCCGGCCGCCTGTGAATCACCCGATGACGAAGTTTCATCGTCCTGGCGAGGTGGCGGGCAACGGCCACATCGATACGCCCGTCGTGATCGGCAATCTCATGGGTCACGAATTCGATCTCGGATATGAGTCCGCGGGCACAGGCGAGCATGAGGCGCGTGTCCATCCCCGCGGTGAGCGACATGTGAGTTCGTCCGGTCTCCACAACGGCTCTGATGTTTCGATGAATCCTGTCGACGACGAACTCGATGACTCCTCCGACGTCGCTCGTGAACGTGATCGGTCCCCGTGGCCAGTGGCGAACCGCGTGCCAGGTCGAGAGGTCCAGGAAGTGATTGGGCAGCAGCCAGTCCACGTCGGTGCGTACCGTCAGACCGAAGTGGAGATGTGGATCGTAGGCGAACTTGCCCCTGCCCCTCACGAACGCGAGCCGGTCGTCGCCGGCTTCGGTCTGAGGAATCAGGAACACCGACGATGCCGCAATACCCTGATCTGCGCTGAACACGACACCCATGGAGCCGGCGCCGTCGAGATACAGTCGAGGCGCATCGAGTCCAACGACGATTGCCACGAACCGACCCGCAAACTCGTCCAGCAGGCCCTCGACCAGATCCGAACCGACCGTCCGAGACCGTGAGCCCACGTCGAGATCGGCGGTGAGGAACGTGCCCGTTTCCGCGATCGGCTGACCGAGGATCCATCCGACGGGCTCCCCGCCGTTGGTGATGTGCAGCGCGGGCAACGCGCGATCGTGGACCAGATGCCATGCTCCGATCGTTTCGTGGCGCCATCCGGCGGGCGTGTCGCCGACCACTTTCGAGAGGCGAAACTGACCGACGAGCTCGGATTCATCGAATCGTTCGATGAGTTCGTGGGGCCACATCGCCTCGCCATCGGCGATGTCCGGTCGCCGTCGAAAAGACCAGATATGCTCTGCCATGCTCCCGACCCATCCGACTTCGGCGCAAGCTTACACCGGCAACCTCTACGTGTGGCCATGGTGCCTCTCTCGGCGGTGTCTATTCTTGGGAAGGAGCCCCCGATGACCCTCTCAATGCAGTAACGAGATCCTTGGCGCGGCGTCGGAGGCGCCGGTACATACCATGCACTCCATAGATCGCCTGGTTGTACGGGAATTCGGCAAGTTCCGGCCATGCACCGGCAACGACATCGTCGGTGAGCCTCTGCTCACGCTTGTACTCGCCCGGCAGGCGTAGAAACGCGTCGATGATCCGGCGATCGTTGAACGGATGGAAGTGAAAGAGCCCGGCATCGGGAAAGCCGAAGGCAAACCACGAGTCGTACCCGCCGGTCTCTTGTTCGACCTGCAGGAGATCCAGGATGGTGAGCGTATTCTCGACGGGAAGCCGATCGAACCATTGCCGCCCCTTGTCCACGATCTCCGGAAGCGAAGGTATCCCACGACGAACGAGGTATTCCTCGAGGCCGAAGGCGGTGGTCTCCCGATCGTCGGCCTGCCAGCGGTATGCCCTGCCGACCTCGCCGCAAAGTCCCATGACATAGGGACGCCCGGGATCCAACTGCGACATGGTGCGTACGGCGCGTTGCGCCCTGGGATCCCAAACCATGCACCCCGTTCGATACGCGTATCGCTTCATGGCATGCGCGGAAGCCTTGCGTGCCGGGATGATGCGATGGTCGAGTTTCAGCTTGCGCGCCATACGCGGTGCCACGTTGCGATCGATCTTGCCGACCCCATCGGGGAGATCCAACGTCACGAAGGAGATGTCCGACACGTACCGTCGGGCACACGCGAGCAGCATTCGAGAGTCCCGGCCGGCGGTCAGTGACATCTGAATCGCACCGTTGTCGACAACCGCACCGATGTTCTTCTCCAGCGCACGAATGATCTCTGCGACCAGTGGCCCCGGATCGTGCGAAGGCTCGAACTCGCCTCTTGGCCAGTGCCGCTCCGTGTGCCACTCGGAGAGATCGAGGTGGTGATTCGGCATCAGCCAGTCGATGCCGTGACGGGGCGTCAAACCGAATGGCAGGCTCAGGTGGCTTCCTGGGAAGGACAGCGCCTCGATCAGACCAAACCGGTCGCCGGTCTCAGAAGTGTAAGGAATGAGGAATGGCGAAGAGGCCGCTATCCCTTGCGAAGGACAGAACAGGATTCCCAGTGACCCCATCGGATCCAGATACGCTCGCGGTGCCGCCGAACCCAGGAAGAACGCAACGTAGCGGCCAGCGAAGGAGTAGAGGATGTCCTCGAGTACGTCATAGCCGTCCGAGATCCCGTGTGCCGGAAGTTGGATGTCCCGTCGAACGAGCGTGCCTTCGGAGTCCACGGGGTAACCCAACAGCCATCCGATCGGCCTGTCCCCCACGGTGATCCGCAGCGACGGAAGTGTCTGCTCGTGGACGAGCTGCCATTCTCCGATTCGGTGGTCGAGCCAACCCCGAGGAACCGCCATCCGTGAACCGGAGAGGCGGTAATGGCCGATCAGGTCCGTCGCCTCGAACTGTTCGACCAGTTCGGACGGCAGCGTACCGATGACACTGTTGGCTCGTCTCGCCGATTTACGCATCGCCTCTTCCCTGGCGGTGATTTGCTCGGGCCCGACTCGTCATAGACATCTCGTGTCGAGACAGAGCTGGTGTCACGACACCGAAACCGGCCGCAGACCGAGTTGTCCGCAGGTGAGGACAATCTAGCCGTTCTGGCGTTTTAGTGTCCGTCGTGCGGCCCGGCGCAGACCCCGATACGCACCGTACAAGCCGAACGTGGCCTCGTTGTAGGGAAACCGTGCAAGCTCCGGCCATGTCGAGGCGATGACGTCATTGGCGAGGCGTCGCTCGCGACGATACTCCGGTGGCAGCCGCAACATCGCTTCGAAGATCCGCCGATCGCTATAAGGAAAGAAGTGATACTTGGCCGAGTCGGGGAACCCGTACATCAAGAAGCCGTTCCACCCGCCCATGCCTCGCTCGATCTGGAAGAGATCCAGCTTCGCCAGTGTGCTACTCACCGGAACGGTCTTCATCCACCGGCGGGCACGATCCAAGATCTCGGGACATCGCGGCGTGTTCTTTCGACGAAGAAGATCCTCGGCACCAAGTGGAGTCGCCTCGTCGTCGCCCGGCAGCCAGTACGTCCCACGTCCCAGCTCGCCGCCGGTGCCCAGGACGTATGGGAGATCCGGATCGAGCTGGGCCATCGCCCGAATCAGCCTCTGCCCCCTGGGCTCATCGACGATGCAACCCGTCCGATACACCCATCTCGTCAGATCGGGCTCCGACGGCCTGCTGCCCCGAATGAGACGGTGCTGCAAGCCCAGTTTGCGGGCGATCCGAGGAGCCACGTTCCGATCGGGCCTGCCGGCATCGTCGTTGATGGTGAACGTCACCAGCGTGATGGCGTCGACGAAGTCTCGTGAGCAGGCCAGTATCATTCGTGAATCCCTGCCGGCAGTGAGTGACATCTGCACCGCACCGTCTCGTACCAGCGCACCCACGTTCTTTCGGAGCGCGGCGGCGATCACCTGCACCATCTCCGCCGGGTCCTTCGCATAGGTGATGTCCTCGGTCGGCCAGTGCCGAACGACCTGCCACCGCTCCAGGTCGAGGTAGTGATTGGGCATCACGTAGTCGACGGACTCACGCGGGGTCAGCCCGAACGGGTACACCCTCTGAGAACCGGGAATCCCGAGCGCCTCGACGAGTCCGACCCGGTCCCCGCACCCCGGGATGGAGGGAATCAGGAATGGTGACGAGGCGACGATGCGATGGGCCGCACAGAACAGCGATCCCAGCGATCCCATCGCATCTGGATACAGTCGCGCATCCCCCTGGAAGAGGAACATCGCCAGGTACCTGCCGCTATACGCACACAGGAGCTGCTCGATCTCGCCATAGTCGACCGGGTCGGTCTTCACCGTCCACTCGACATCTGTCTGCACCAGCTCGCCCTCGGGCGAGACCGCATACCCCACGAGCCATCCGGCCTCTGCCCCCCGACACCTGATGGACACCACCGGCAGCTCAGGATCATGGACCAGATGCCATCCGCCGGAAGAACGTTCAGACCACCCGTCTGGGGTGTCGAGCCGGGATGCGGACAGCCGGAACTGCCCCGCCAGATCCGATTCGTCGAAGAGGCCTTCGTATCGTGATGGCAGGTACGCCGACTCTTTGGTTGGAAGAACGTCGCTGCGGTCCACACGGGAACGCTAGCGCGCCGTCGGCGCGCGCCTGTCATTCCAGCGGTCCGGGGAAGTGTCTCTGTGCCACACACAGGAGTCGGGCCGACCGTCCCGAACACGAGCCGGTGTGTGACGACTCGCTATGATTCCCACGCAGAGTGGGTGAGTGGGTGACTTGCTTCTCGATCATGTTCTGCACCCACCCGATGACCGGTCTGCCAACCCGACGAGGTAACCATGCCTGATCGATACCACCGATGATGCAACGGATCAGAGCCGCGTGGTACTGGCTGATGCACCCGGAGGGGACCCTGACCAATCGGGCGGTCAACGCCGGAGTGTGGGCCTTCGCATTGACCATGACCACACGCGGGCTGCGAACCGTGCGCGTCATCGTGCTCGCCAGGCTGCTGTCACCGGACGATTTCGGTCTGATGGGAATCGCGCTGCTGACGCTCGCATTCCTCAACGCTTTCACGACCACAGGGTTCAACCAGGCCCTCATCCAGCGTGAAGGGGACATCAGAGGCCACCTCGATGCCGCCTGGACCGTTTCCATTCTGCGCGGGCTCCTGATCGGTGGCCTCATCATCGCCGGCGCTCCGATCGTGGCAGGCTTCTTCCACACCGCGTCGGCGGTCGGCATCCTGCGTGTCATGGGGGCCAGCATGATGATCTCGGGTTTGAAGAACGTCGGTGTCGTGTTCTTCGACAAGGACCTCCAATTCCGGCAGCGGTTCACCTTCCGGTCCATCCCACAAGTCATCGACCTCATCGTCGCCGTCACCGCCGCAATCATCCTCCGCAACGTGTGGGCACTGGTCTTCGGTGTCCTCGCACGCGAGATCTCGACGACGGTCGCCTCCTATATCGCGCATCCGTACCGACCTCACCTCAACTTCGACCGCCAAAAGATGCGCGAACTGCTGAGCTTCGGTATCTGGATCTTCGGCTCTGCGATCCTTTCGTACTTCAGCGCCAACCTCGACGACATCGCCGTCGGACGAGTGCTCGATGCGACCATGCTCGGCTTCTACACCACCGCGTACACCCTGTCTTCGATCACGAGCCAACAGATGACGGGAGTCATCACCGAGGTCGCATTCCCGGCGTTCTCGAAACTTCAAAGTGACAAGGACCGGCTTCGTAGCGCGTACCTTCGGACCTTGCGCGCCGTCGCGCTGGTCGCGTTTCCGGTTGCCGCAGGCCTGTGGTTCGTGGGCCCACAGTTGGTCGGCACGTTCATGGGCACCAAATGGCTGCCGTTGATCCCCGCCTTCAACGTCTTGCTGCTGTGGGGCCTGCTTCGATCGATCGGGTCGACAACCAGCCCGCTTCTCTTCGCCGCGGGAAGGCCGGACATCAACACCAAGCTCCACCTCGTGACTGTGGTCTTGTTGGCGGTGGTGATCTATCCGTTCACGACCGCCGGAGGTATCGTCGGAGCGGCCTGGGCAACGATCGTTGCCGGTCTCTTCCCCGTCGGGTACCTGCTGCTCCTCACCGGACGGTTCCTCAAAGCTCCCCGGTGGACCATCTTTCGAACCATCACGATACCGGCGGCAGCTTCACTCGTCATGACCGGTGTGCTGGTCCTCGCCCGAGATCCTCTCGGATTCACCTCCGGTCCGTGGCTGCTCGGATGGGGACC
>JAADGS010000015.1 GCA_013152275.1 Actinomycetota bacterium
TCGTCAGGACCGCGGGTGGTGAGGAGAACCCGAGGGTGGCGGTGTTTGTCGAGATTGTTGATGATGATGCTCGTGCGGCTGAGATCCTGGCGCCACTTGTCGACGCACTCGGCACCCTGCCCTAGAACACCGACATGGCTTCAACCAACAACGCGTTGCCGACGTCTCCCACCGCCCTCGGGGATGACGTCCGGGTCCAGCTATGGGGTGGCGGAGACGGCGCGTCCACCTGTGAGATAGGTCCGAGAGTCCGCAGGCAACGGAGCCTGCGCCGCTGTTTACGGACTCTCGTAAGCAACCGAGTCTTCGTGGTTGGTCCGAGAAACCGAAGGTTTCTAGCAAGCAACGGAGCTCGCGACGTTGCCGTTGTGGGCTTGGAGCGACTCGTCGACGTCTGGAACACCGCGAATACGGTGTTGGTCACAGTTGAGGTGATGAGCCTCAGTGGCGCCAACGTCGCTTCTTTCCGTTCCAAGTACCCCTCCGAGTGGGTGATGTCGGTCATCCAGAGACTCCAAGGCCCAGGCGGAACAGGTTCGGTCGGTGTCGGTCGATCACCATGGGGAGAGGATCGGTGCGGTCCCATCCCAGCAGATGCTCGACGTCGACGCCGCCCTCCGAGTCCACCTCACCCTGTAGAGCGCTCTGTCGTGGTGTGGTGCCCGGCGCCTGTGACAGGATCTCTGCACGATCGTGTCGGACCTACGCGATAGAGTGTCACACAGGTCGACACAGGGATTACTCGTGAAGTTTCTTCACTACGAACTACAGGCTGCGGAGGGCGACACGATCGTTGTCACTCTGGACAAACAGGCGAACGTGAGAGTCTTGGACGCGAGCAACTTCGAGCGGTACCGGCGCGGAGAAAGGCACCAATACCTTGGTGGGAAAGCTCTTGTGCGCCCAGCGCGTATCCCTGTGCCCCGCTCGGGTCGTTGGCATGTCGCAATCGACCTCGGTGGGTCGACGGGCTCCGTGAAAGCCAGCGTGTCCGTTGAGCGGTAGCAGCGCGGGCGCAGTGCGTATGGGTTGTGTGCCGGGTCTCACCGCTCATGTTTGAGATCATCGACGTCACGGAGTGGCAGATCGCCCAAACGATTGAGGCAATCGGGACACGACCAAAGCAATGGTTGCTGGATGCAGACGAAGCGTCGTGGCTCTTCAAGGAAGCCCGGTCAGACGATGAACGACCCAGCGGACAGGACTGGGCGGAGAAGGCCGTGGCTGAACTCGCACAGTTGTTGGGCGTCGCCGTCGCAACCGTTGAGCTCGCACACTGGCGTGGCAGGAGAGGCATCATATCGTTGAATTTTGTTACCAACGGAGCCATGCTCGTTCATGGCAACGAGTTGTTGTCAGCGGAGGATCCCGGTTACCCGCAAGATCAGCTACGGAACGACACTCCGGGATACACGGTGCAGGCTATTCGAGACGTACTAGAGCCTTACGCGGGTCACTCCGTCGGAAGCTTTCCGTCAACTTCGGCATTCGAGAGTTTCTTCGGATATCTCGTGCTCGACGCGTGGGTGAACAACACCGACAGGCATCACCGGAACTGGGGGATCGTGCTCGATCGCGTGAACGTGCTTGCCCCCAGTTTCGATCATGGCAGTTCGCTCGCGTTTGGGGAGACGGATGCGAACCGAAGTCGGTTGCTCTCAGGAGGAGATGGAGCAATTCGGCGATGGCTCGACAACGGCCGGACGAGATCCTTCGAGGGTATGCCGTCGATGCTTGATCTCGTCGTCCGCGGGTGGGAGTTCATCGAGACGACCGAGCGGACCGTGTGGATCGATCGACTGACGAACCTACGAGATGACGACGTGGACGAGGTGCTAGACCGGATACCGGCGGACGGCCCGACCGGCGTCGTTTTGTCAGATGTATCTCGTACACTGTGCAGGGAGATCCTCCGTATCAACCGCTTAAGGCTTCTCGATGCTCTCACAACTCACTGAAGAGACCGGAATCGGCACGCACCCGGACGTACCGGTACGGCGCTTGGTTGTTGCGTGGCAAGACCCCGAGGAGCGAACGTATCACAAGGTCGGGTACTTGGAAGTGTTCGACGGTCCGAAGTTCCGATTCTTCTACGACACCGAGGCCGTGGCCGAACTAAAGAACTTCGAGCCATTCCCGAACTTTCCCGACGAGCCGTACATCTACCAATCTTCTGAACTGTTTCCGTTCTTCAACAACCGGGTGATCTCTCAAAAGCGACCCGAGTATTCCACGCTGCTTCGCGCTGTCGCACTCGCGGAAGATGCGTCACCAATCGAGATCTTGGAGCGCTCAGGCGGGGCGCGCGAAACCGACACGATCCAGGTCTTCGCAGTGCCCGTCGCGGATGAAGACGGTGTTGTTGATTTTGTGTTCCCGGCACATGGAGTCCGGTATGTCAAGGGCGCCGATGAGCGAATCGGACAACTGCAGCCGGGTGACGTGCTCGAGTTTCGAGAAGACTATGCGAACGAATACAACGCCGAAGCTCTGTTAATAGCGTCAGGGCAGCCGCTCGGCTGGGTTCCCGATTTCCTGTTGCCGGCGGTTCGATCCCTGACGACAGGCTTCGGTGCGTACCGGTTAACGGTTGAGGCGGCGAACGGCCCCGGCGTTCCGTTTCACTTCCGACTCCTCTGCCGCTTGACGGTCGAAGACGCCGGAGACTGGGACCCGGATTCGGTGTAGTCGGGGTACTTGTGGTGGACGGTCCCCAGGATCTCGCGCCATGTTTGGCGGATCGCGTCGTTATCCGTGTCCGTCCGGTGCGGGCCGAACATGTCATACCTAGCGGATAGATTGGTCGGATGACCAATGAGACATTTACCGCACCGTGGGACCCGGTCTCGAAGAACTTCGTTTCCATGAGCTACGAGTCCTTGGACCAAGCCGCGAACGCGTTCGTCCTGTCGAGGAACACTCCTCGTCGTGTAGCACGGATGTTGGCTCGCTCGCGAAAGCAATTCAAGACGGCTGGGGCGGACTATGACAATCTCGTGTCGTGTGTTCAGTCTGCGTTCAAAGCAATCGAATTTCTTCTGTGCGACGCGCTGGGTGATGCATGCGGGGAGAGGGACACCCTGGGCATGTTGATTCCCAAAGCACAGGAGGCCGGTCTACTGACCGAATACGACCATGGGTATCTTCGGGAGTTCGTTCTTCGCTTCCGCAATCTGGTTACTCATGATGAAATGCGGTTCACGCCGGGCATGTCGCACGAAATGATGTCTGGGGTTCACAGGTTCGTGGTGGAGTTCAGCGACAAGCATCTCTCGTGATGCAGCCCGGCGGCGACTTCTCCGCGCCGGATGTCATATCATCGGCATCCGATGCCCCGAAGAGCGTCGTAGTGAACCGTGTCAACTCTCGCCGATACAGCTCGTACAAACCACCCCCGGTGCGAACTTCACTCAACCGTTCCACGAGTTCGCATGCGGCGGCGGGCCGCTAGCCTCGAGTTCATGTCGCGGGATCTGAGAATTGTTGGTAGCGAGTGGCCTGACCTGGATGCGTTGGGTGTTTGGCTTGTGGGGCTCGGCCGGTGGGACGTCAGAGTTGGAGGGGGTGTTACCTCGGTCCATCGTCTGACACGTGGCGAGATCTCAGGTGTGTTCTCGCTCGACGGGCCGGTTCGCGTCGAGGCCGAGGATCTGCCCCCGGAACTTGCGTCGGCGGTGTTGGTGCCGCGATGGCTGATTGAGATCAATGTGCCGCTCGGCGCCAGCGATGCAGTTTGGAAGATGGCGCTGCGGGTGGGTCGCCGTCTTGCAGACGAGATGGTGGGGGTGGTGTTTGACCCGCAAGAGGATGAGATCGTTTGGCCTCGGTCGAAGAATCGGCGCCTTGCCCGAGTCGACAAGTCACCGGCGTCGACCGACATCGACTTCAGCTGGGCGATCCCCGAACATGGGTCTGCCGAGTCGCTGCCACGCGATCTGATCGCCTTGTTACGGGGCCTGCTTCCCGAGGCCCTTCCCCGCAGATATGGCTCCTTTGAACCTCTCCAGCACCGTTTCGATGACGGGGAGGAAGCGTTCTACGACTTGTGGCGTTCCGAGCAGGCGTCGTGGGTGGGGATGGTGTCCTGGAACGCGACGATGCCGGTCCGCAGCGGCTCTGTCTTTTTCCCCTCGCTGCGAGAACCTGAGGAAGGTGTGTTGGCGGGTTCGTTGCGTTTGACGATCGATGGGCGGGTCTTCGAGGATTCCCGGTGGCGTGACCTGGCTGTAACTCTGTTGGACCAGGTCGGCGGATTAACCAACGCTCTCTATGCCCGGGCACGGGTGGAACAGCACTACACGGGAGGGATTCCGGCATCGGAGTCTGACAATCGGGCCCCGGGAATCGTGTCGCGAACGGCTTGGCGGGGGATACCCGATCACCCGGCGTGGCTGATGTGGATTGGGGAGACGTACGTGGATGCCATCGGCGATGCGGTGCCCTCGGAAGGAACGACTCTTACCGAGCAGGGTTTACTCATCGCCCTTTCCGAGGAACCCCGTTTCGCCGTCGAGTTGCTGCCCTGGCACGATCGGTTCCCGGTCGAGTTCTGTCGACAGCCCGAAACACCGATGGTCGCTCGACCCATGGCCACCGAACGCCTCATCGATCCCATCCGAATCGCGGACCACATTCCTGTCATTGACCCACATTGATTGTTCGGATCCTCCGGTAGCGCACCATCTGGACCCAGCGCTCTGGGGAGGGATCGGGCGCGGTTCGCCTTCAACCGCCGCTGTAACCGGCGGGGACGGAACCGTTTGGTCTACCACCGAAGGTTCCATGGCCGTTCACTTCTCTCTTCGGATACCTTTGAACGTGCCGCCGCTGCGCTTGACGCTGGTGAAACGTCCGGTGGTGTCACGCATGGTCCATAGACCCGTCTTTGTGTTCTGGCCTTGTGAACGATTCGACACCGCACCTTTGCGGCGGCCCTTCTCGGTTTGTTTCGCCATGAGATCATCCTCCCGTTGCTGAGGTGTCGACAAGCCTGTGTGCCGCTACCCGCGCCGTCGCGCCCGTGGAGGATCGGTCCGACCCGACCCCGAGGGCGGCACACGCGCGGTGGGTATTCAAGCTAGATATCCGAAGTTTCGGGGCGGCGCATCCGGGTTTTTATCCGCCGAATGATGCGGTCCGCATCGTCTTGGGCGATTTCTTCGGGGGTGCGGTCCGCTCGTCGCCTCTCACGTTCGAGTTCCGGCAAGAAATACTCCCGGATGGCTTCCACGGAGACGAACCCGCGTGATCGCCTTGCTGGTCTACCCATCGGTTGGCCCTCCTTGTCTGGCCTCATAGTACCGAACCTGGGTTCCGTGCACATGACTCAGTGTCTGACAAGCGGACGGGAGGGGGACCGGTT
>JAADGS010000016.1 GCA_013152275.1 Actinomycetota bacterium
GGCGATCAACGTCGCAACGTTGATCGCCGGCCCGTAATCCGATAAGCGCGTTGCAGCCGCCGTCTCAGCCGGCGACGTGCAGGAGGCCGTCCTGAACGGTTCCAAGCAACTGCACCCGCCGGTCCGACCAGGTGATCCCCTGCACGGTGGTGAGCCCGTCGATGAGATCCATATCGAGGTTGTCCACGACGAGGCGGGCCCCTCCGGGTTGGGGTGGGTACGACTCGGCCAGGGCTTCGGCCAGGTAGACGCCGTCGGCGGTCGTGACGAGGAACCCGTTGACGAGCAGCGGACCGGCGAGGTCCGATTCCAGCGCCTCCGTCACCGAGATGCCCGGGCCGGCGACTGCCGCGACGTTGTGATCGGTTGCCGTCGAATCGTCCACCGACCCATCTGCAGGTGGCGGCAGATCGGAGACGGCCGCCGCGTTTGCGGCGTACGGTTCGGCGTCCTGGATCGAGCACGCGGTGCCGGCGAGTGTCAAAAGCAGTACCAGGCCGACGATCTTCATGGGACCTCCTCGAGGGTTGATTGGTGATTGGACGCAGGGGCCGACCGCGCGGTTCCCGACGGCGGTGCCGGCCGGCCGGAGCGACCGCTTCGCGGATGTCCCACAATTCCTCGGGTGGCGTAAGGTACGTCCCTGCGCCACGTTGCAGCGGTCCCGGTTCGGGATCCCGACGCACGGCCCGTCACATCCCCGGAGATACCCATGAAACGTTCAGTCACGTACGCCCACGCTCTCTTGCGCGTGGCGGCGGTCGTCGGAATCACCCTGACGGTTGCGATCTCGTCTGTCCCGGCTGCCCGGGCCGTAACCGAGTCGCCGTCCCGAACCGAGATCGTCCGGATCCAGCAGACACTTCAGCACCTGGGCTTGTACCGGGGCCAGATCGATGGCAGTCACAACAAGGCGACGGCCGACGCGATCATGGCCTTCCACAAGGTGGTGAGCGCCGACCGCACGAGTGAATGGACCCACGAGGATTGGCAGAACGTGCGGGCGCTGGCCGCTGTCGGCTACGACATTCCCGAGCGACCCGACGAGCCGGATCGTATCGAGGTGGACCTGTATCGACAGGTGATGTATCTCGTCGAAGGCGGCGACGTCGCCGGCATCTTCCCGATCGTATCCGGTAGGGGAGACACCTATGAACGGCTGGGTCGACGCACGGGCGGGGCGCACACTCCGGTCGGTGACTACACCCTGATCCGGCACGTGGCGGGTTGGCGATACGGGTCATACGGCCCGATCTATCGGCCCTGGTACTTCATCGGCGGCTACGCCATCCACGGCAGCAAGGTCGCGCGTCCCCAGCCTGCGTCGAACGGGTGCGTGCGAATACCGATGCAGGACATCGACTGGCTCGAGGGGCGCCTCGAGTTGGGGATGCCGGTCCATGTGTGGGTCGGGCGTCCGTCGAGTGCGGTTGCCGCATTCCACCTCGAGCATCTCGCCGCGTCCCTGCAATACGATATCGTGTAAGGCCCCGACAGCGCCCAATCTGAGCGTTCTCGTCAATGCCGGCGTCGAATAGAGCCGCCGGCATTGACGAGAACGCGTTGTTGGATGCCATCGGGCGCATTGCTAGTCTGTTGGTCGGATGGTTAAACCAGGTGACCAAGATACATCTCGCAAGGACCGGATCCTGCGAGCGGCGGGGGAGTTGATCGCCGAGGTCGGATGGGCCAACGTCACCACCCGGCTCATCTCCAAGCGGGCCGGCGTCAACAACGCGCTGATCCACTACTACTTCGGCACCAAAGACGATCTGCTCCTCGAAGCGGCCTCTGCGGTGTTCGCCGCCGAGATCGAAGGGTCGCTGGCCGTGATCGAGGAGGCGGAGAGTTTCGCCGAGGTCCTCGAGGGTGTGTTCACATGGCTTCGCACGGTAGATGTGCACTCACCACTGATGGTGATCTCGATGGAAGCGATCCACCAGGCAGTCCGCGACGAACGTGTTGGAGCGTGGATCAGAGGAGTGTGGGGCGAGTACTTCGACGTGCTCGCCGGCGCCGTCGCCGCCGGCCAGGAGCGAGGAGAGATCCCGTCGTACGTCGATCCGAACGGCTTCGCCGTGATGCTCGGAGCACTGATCGACGGGCTCTCCCTCTACCGACTCGTCGAACTGGATTTCGACATCGAAAAGACGGCGGGTGTGATCGACGCACTCGTCGAGGCTTTGACGAAAGGAACGCAGTGAACGTCATCGACCTGAAGAGCGTGACGAAAACCTTCGGCGAGGGACCGACGGCAGTCCATGCGCTCAAGAACATCGACCTCGACTTCCAGCAGGGAGAGTTCGTCGTAGTGCTCGGACCGAGTGGATCGGGGAAGACCACCCTGCTCAACGTGATCGGCGGCATCGAAGAGGTGACGTCCGGTGCACTGACCGTCGACGGGGTGAATCTCGTCGGGATGGATGAGGAGGAACGGACCGAGTTCCGGCGATCCCACGTCGGGTTCGTGTTCCAGTTCTTCAACCTCATCCCGACGCTTACCGCCCTGGAGAACGTGCAGCTCATGGCCGAACTCGTCGGGAGGAACCACGACGACAGCCTGGCTGCCCTCGAGGCCGTCAATCTGAGAGATCGTGCCGATCATTTCCCCGGCATGCTCTCGGGCGGCGAACAGCAGCGTGTCGCCATCGCACGTGCGCTCGTCAAACAACCCCCGATTCTGCTGGTGGACGAGCCGACCGGTTCGCTGGACCTCGAGACGGGCCGCCAGGTCCTCGGACAGCTTCGGGCCGTCAGCGACAACGACCATCGGACCGTTCTGCTGGTTACCCACAACGCCGCCATCGGCGGGATGGGAGATCGGATCGTCCGACTGCATTCCGGCGAGCTGGCTTCGATCGAAGTCAACGCCAGGCCGCTGCTGCCCGACGAGGTGGAATGGTGAGCATTCTCGACCGCAAGCTGCGGAGAGACCTGAAGGCGAGACGAAGCCAGTTCATTGCCGTGGTGATCACGATCGTGCTGGGGATCGTTCTCTTCGGCGGTTCGTACGACGCGTACCTGAACCTCACCGAATCGTACGACCAGATGTTTGTGATCCAAAACACGGCCGACATGACCATTTCCGGAGGCGATACGGAGGCCATCGTCGCCGCCGCGCGAAAGGTCGACGGTGTCGAGGACGTAGCCACACGATCCGTCGCGGAGGTTCCCCTCAGGATCGACGGCCACCACAAGATGCTGGGGCGACTCGTCGGGCTTCCTGGCGGAGCGCAGCCATCCATCGACAAGGTCACGGTGCTCTCCGGCACATACCTGAGTGGGATCGACTCCGTTTTGGTGGAACAACACATGGCCGACCACTTCAAGCTCAAAGCCGGCGACACGATCGAGGTGCTCGGCCCGCAGGGGTGGGTGAACGCTCGGGTTGCGGGTGTGGCGGCATCCGCCGAGTATCTGTGGCCTGCCCCCAGTCGCCAGCAGATCTTCCCATCGTTCGACGACTTCGGAGTCCTCTTCGTCGACCAGAACGTCTTCGCGGGGGTTCCGTCGTCCGTGGTCCGTCGAGAGGTGCTGGTCACCTACGCGTCGGGGACCGACACGGCCACCATCGACCAGGCGCTGAAGGACGTGGCGCTCGCTCATGGTGCGACCGACGCGACACCGTTGGCGGATATTCCCTCCAACGCGGCGTTGAGCGAAGATCTGGCCGGGTTCCAGGAGATGTCGCTGATGTTCCCGCTGCTGTTCCTGGCGGCTGCCGGGATGGCGACATACGTGCTGCTCACCCGCCTCGTACTGTCCCAACGCGGCCAGATCGGTCTGTTGATGGCAAGTGGGTTCAGCAAGCGGACCATCTTCGGTCACTACCTGCGTTTCGGCCTGCTCGCCGGAGCGATCGGAGCCATCATCGGAGCACCTCTCGGCGGGTTGCTGGGGCGTGAGATATCCAAGCTGTATACGGCGGCCATCTCGATACCAGTCACGGTGACGACCGCCCGTGTGTCGACGGCGGCGATAGGGGTCATCTTTGCCCTCGTTGCGGGTGCGCTGTCTGCGCTTGCCCCGGCGATGCGTGCCGCGAGGATCGCTCCTGCCCAGGCCATGCGGGGTCTGATTCCCTCCGGGAAGGGGGGAGCGACGTGGATCGAACGTCTGGTTCCGCCGTTGCGACGCCTCCCCGCGCGCTGGAAGTCGGTGCTACGCGGAATCGGTCGGAATCGCAACCGGACGATATCGACGGTTGTGGGCGTCGTGCTCGCGGTGACCCTCATCCTGTCGTTCTGGGGCATGCTCGACTCGATCCAGGTGCTGATCGACCGTGAGTTCAACCAGGTCAACCGTCAAGACGCTCAGCTCTATCTGACCGCTCCGGTCACCCCGGACGTGCTTGCGCGAGTGGAGGCCGTCGGCGGTGTGGCACACGCAGAGCCGGTCACAGACGTGTCCGCCACGATTCGCGCCGGCTCAAAGCAATATCGCACGGACCTGCTGGGATTCAAACCGACGACGAAACTCCACGGTTTCGTCGTCGACGGAAAGAATGTCGACCTGCCTTCGGACGGCGTCTTCCTCGGCTCATCGCTGAAGAGTCTGCTTGGCGTGGACGTTGGAGACGAGGTGACGATCGACGTTCCCGACCTCGGGATCACCGTGGCGGAGACGGTCGCCGGCTTCGTGAGGGAGCCGCTCGGAACCTTCGCGTACATCGCCGAGCCTCGCCTGGCCCAACTCGCCGGCACCAGTGACGTTGCGAACACGCTCTATCTGACGTTCGATCCGGGTGTCGACAGGGAAGCGTTGCGAGATCAACTGAGTGAGCTGCCTTCGGTGGCGGCGTTCGTCGATTCGCAGGCGCTCAGGTCGATGGTGGACCAATTCATGGGACTGTTCTACGTGTTCGTCGGCATCATGCTCGCTCTGGGCGGGATCATGGCGTTCGCGCTGATCTACAACACGATCTCGGCGAACATAGCGGAACGGGCATCCGAAGTGGCGATGATGCGCGCCGGCGGAGTGGGCCGCCGGACCATCTCGCGCATGCTCACCGCCGAGAATGTTCTGCTCACCCTCATCGGGGTGATCCCCGGGCTGATCGTCGGGTACATATTCGCCTACTACGGCGTGTCGATGTATTCGAGCGACATGTTCAAGTGGGATCTGTATATCCGGCCGACGACGTATGTGTTCACGGTGCTCGCCATCTTGCTGGCGGCGCTGCTGTCGCAACGACCGATCCTGCGGGAGGTGCAGCGTATCGATGTGGCGACCGTGGTGCGGGAACGATCGCTCTAAACCCGTTCTCGTGACGCTTCGGTGGAACTATCCGGCCCAACCGTCACGAGAACGGGGGAGACTCTGCCACTTCCCCGCGCGGGATCAGTCGCGTTGGCGCTCATGTATGGCGGTGTCTCCATGCGCGCGTCTCGACATCGGACGGAGGCCCTGGCATCGCCGGCGGTTCGCGGTGCACGATCTCTGATCGGGCCCTGCGATTTCGCATGAGTTGCCGTACCCGGGAGGTGAGGATTCGTACCGGGTAGGGGCCTCCGGTGTCCGGGTGGCGGAAATCGAGATGGGACCTGGGCGGGAACAGGTTCGTGGCTATCCAGCGGAGCGCTTCCACTGTCCGGTCGGTGGTAAGAGCCGGCATCAGCAGGTAGCCGCGTCGCGCATACTCCGCAGTACTCGTCTCACCGAGAAGACGCGTCTTGGGACGCCACAGATAATCCCAGGCCCGCGCTCGCCATCCTTGCGGTCGAGGTATGTCCTCGGTGGGCAATCCCAGGGTGGAGAGCACAGCCGCGAGCGACTTGTTGACGATGACCTCGAGGCCTTCGACCCGGGCCAGATCCTGAACGGCGTGCAGATCGGGCTCGGAGGAAACGATCCGAGCGATTTCCGCGTACGCAAGGAGGTAACGGAACCGGTCTCTGTTGATGTTGACGAGTCGATGAACGAGAGCGGTCTCGGAGTCGAGCACTCTGACGGATCCCCCAGAAGGGGTGTCGAGTTGCTGCGTCCGCTCCCACACCAGCCTGCTGGTGCGGGACGGGATGCCGAGCTTGAAGAGATCGAAGTGGACATCGATGCTCATGTCGTCCACCTCGAGTCCAAGCGCCTGAACCAGGCCGTAACGAAACAGTTCCTGGAAATGCCCGATGAGGGGGTGGTCCGGTGCGATGCAGGCCGCAATGTCGTCGGCTCGATCGAGTTCTGCAGGATCGATGAGAATATCGACGTCATGGCAGGGTCGCTCTCCGATCCGGTCGAACCAGCGAGCCTCGGCGGTGACCCCTTTGAACGCCGCGATCTGAACACCGATTCCGGCGAGCCTGTCCGTCACATCCTCGAGAGCCTCCCAAAGATGCCGGTGGTGAGCTTCGTTCCGCAGAGTCAGCATTGCCAGAGTCCGTTCCCACTGCTCGTCGCCCTTCAGCTCCCCTGCTTCGGCCCGAGCCCAGAGCAGTCCGGTCATTCGATGCTCCACCGCCGACTCGAGGAGGCGGTCCGGATCTTCAACAACCGGCAGCGGTCGTCCGGCTGCGAGTTCGATGAGAGCAGGATGGGGGCGGGCCATGTGGGGTACGTCGCTATTCGGCTGTCGTGTCGATCTCGATGAGATCTCGTGTCGCCAGGTCCTCCAGGAACGAAGAGACATCATCTCCGAGGTCGGCGGGGGCGTCGCTCACGGCGGCGCGTGTTGCATCGGTCAGCTCGCCCACCGTCTGGCCATCGATGAGAGACCAGATCAGCGCTCCTATCGAATTGAACCCGTGGTAGCTGCCGGTCTCCAGGTTGAGGAGGACACCTCCCTCCTGGGTGTCGCGATATGCAGCGTGGGGGGATTGCCGCACAATTGCCGTTTCAGGGATCATCAGGTCTCCTTCCGAAGATCGTCAGTACTGTCCAAAGGTCCCACGCCTGCGCTCACGTCGCAGAGCCAGATTCAGTGCGATGGCCCCGATGGTCAGGGAAAGCGCCGCGGCTCCGACGAAGATCCCGACATGAGGGGTGACTGCCCCCCATCCGGCACCGCCGAGGAGCGCCTGTCGCGTACCGTCGAACGCGAGAGCGATCGGATTCGCCCGGGCCAGGTCCTGTATCCAGCCAGGGAGCAGATCGACGGGGAAGTACGCGCCCGAGGAGAAGTTCAACGCAAGAGCGCCAAGGTTGAGAATCGTTGCACCTCTCCGGAACGTCATCACGCCTGCGGCGCTCACCATTCCGAGCCCCCACACGAACGGGATGAACAGGAGCAGGATGGCCAGTGAGGGCAGGATGCCCGATGGTGCGATTCCGATGTTGAACAAGATCGACACGATGCCGATGAACAGGGCGGTACGTATCGGGACATACACGAGGTCGTAGACGGCAAGCCCGAATTGGAGGGTCATCGGATGTGTCGGAGTCATGAACAGTGAATCGAGGGTGCCCATCAGCTGCTCGGAGCGCATGGCCGTTGCAACCCGATCGAGCCCGAGCGTGAGAAACGCGCCCAGAGCGATACCGATCGTCACGAAAGCCAGATAGCTTGCACGCTGGCCGCCGTACTCGGGGATCTTGCTCGGATCGACCATCAACCCGATGAAGTAGAACATCACGATCTGCACCGCAAGCCCCACTGCGTCGCCGAAGAAGGCCATCCGGTAGCTCCACGCGGTGAGAAAATCTCGCCGTATGAACGCAGGGAGCTTTCTCACTTCGAGGAGGAATCTGGCTCCCACCGCAGGGACCGTGTCAGGAGAGGTCATCGGTACTCTCAGCGGTGAGTGTGAGGAACGCTTCTTCGATCTCGGGTCGGGCCTCGCGGCAGGCCAACACGGGGAGCCCGGCGGACGCCAGCGAGCCGATGACGTCACCAAGTACCGTTCCGTTCCTGAGTCGAAGGAGATACTCCTCTCTTGCGGCCCCTTCGAGAGGGACGAGTGTCCCAAACGAAGCGATCATCTGCTCGAGATCATCCGCAGAAGAGGTGTGCTCGCCGAGACGAATGACGTACGAACGTTCGTTCGCCAACGCCATCAACTGATCGACTGATCCCTGGAAGCGCACTCCGGTCGTGCCGAGCACGGTCACCGTGTCGGCGAGGCCGGGAAGCTCGTCGAGGCGGTGTGTAGCCCAGATGACACCGGCTCCTCGCCCGGCGGCGTCCTTCGCCACCTGGTGGATCTTCGCGGCACCACTCGGATCGAGTTCGTGGGTCGGTTCATCGAACAGGAGGAGTTGTGGATCGGTGAGAAGAGCTCTGGCAATGGCGACACGCTTCTGCATGCCGTGCGAGTACAAGCCCGAGCGAATATGCATGGCATCGTCGAGCCCGACTTCCCGCATGAGCTCGCCGGCTCGCCGGGTGGCATCACGCCGGTTCATGCCGTGCAGACGGGCGAAGAATACGAGGTTCTCGTAGCCGGAGATGCGCAGATAGAGTGACCTGTCTCCGGAGGGTACCCACCCGATACGCTCGCGCACCCATGCGGAACGTGGGCTCCCACCGAGGATACTCACGGTTCCTCTGCTTGGCTCGATCAGACCTGCGATCGTTCGCAGCAGTGTGGTCTTGCCGACCCCGTTGGGCCCGATCAGGGCATGGATCTCTCCGGGTGCCGTGTCGAAACTGACGTCACGGAGAATGGTCCTGGACTTGAACCTACGCCATATAGATCGAACCTCGACCACTGGAGTCGAGGTTCGAAACATTGCAGCACACTCTCCTGAGGGAAAGGTTTCTATTCCGTTTCCTTAGGAGTGGTGGCAACCGTCGTACTGTTGGAACGTAAGCAGTCTCGGCTTACAGTCCCCTGGCATGAACGTGTGTTCCGCGATCGAACCGAAGTCCTTGATCTGAGGGGTCTCGTACTTCACCTTGCAGCCTCCCATTGCCCGCATAGCTTCCCTCTGCCCGGGCAGGCTATCATTGCCACTGTGGGTGCGTCAAGGACCACCATCATGTCACGCAGAGTGTTTAGCCCGGTTCGTCGGTGAGACGCAAAGGCTGCCGATCGGGATCACCGGGAGGTCACGGTGGGCGCGATTGCCGTGTCGTCGGGAGTCGGCGGCCCGATCGTGATTCTCCAGGTGGCCGTTGACTTGTCGCCGGCTCCCTGTCTGGGAGAGGTAGTGCAAACCGTCACTGTGAGGTGTTGTCGGTGCGTAGCGAATGACGTCCCTTCGTCGATGCGCCAGGGAGGGCCAACTACCCTGGACTCCGGAAATGGATTCTCGATACCGACTTCCGGAGGAAAGGGGTCGACCGTGATCTCGTGGCGCAGCAGCTCGAGAGTGAGGAGTCCTCTGTGAAGGGTCGGCACACGCTCAACTTTCTGGTATCTGTTCCCGCATTCCTCGACTTGTGGCGATGACCGACACGCAAACATCAGCGCCTTCGAGCGGGACGTGTTTCGGGTACGAGGCTCACTCCGATATCCCCTTTCGGTTCCTTCGCGACGGCGTGGGTGAGCCGCTTGAGGTCATGTTCCACTCCGAAGAAGGCCCGGAACCGGGCGAGCGGCTCGTTGTGGACTGGAAACGGCGGCCGGACAAGTCCTTCTACGGTCGGGTCTATCAGAACGATCAGGGACGGTATCGGCTGTGGACGAGTGACGCCGGCTGGTTCCTGGTCGATCCCCGGAAGAGGACGATAGCCATTTCCGAACATGGCGACTCGTTGAGGCGAGAGGTCCGGCTCTGGACGACGCCGATGCTGCTGCTGATGGTCGGTCGGGGCGACCTGCCGTTGCACGCCTCCGCCGTGGAGGTGGACGGTGGGGCGGTCCTGTTCGGCGGGCCGAGCCAGTTCGGTAAGACGACACTCGCGGCGGCATTCCATACCGCAGGTTTCCGAGTGCTGGCCGAGGACATCACCTGCGCGCAGGTTGGGGATGATGTGGCAGTGATACCTGGCCCGGCGCTCCTCAGGGTTCGCCATGATGTCGCAGATCGCTTCGCGACTTCGAGTGTCGCCGATGCGGGTCAGGACGATGAACGCAGATTCCTGGCCCTCTCCGAGGAATCTCGTGGCACTTGTGATCCGTTGCCCCTCAAAGGGATCGTGCTGCTCAAGAGCGATGCCCCGGCCATCCGCCTGGATCGGCGCGTGGGGACTCGATCCATCAGCGATCTCTGGGAGCTTGCCTTTCGACTGCCGGGCGATGAGGAGATCGAGCGGGTCTTCAACGGCATCACCGATCTCGCGGATCGGGTGCCCGTGTGGGATCTCGTGCGTCCTTTGGATGTCGAGCAGCTCCTGCCGACGGTGGAGCGAGTCGTCGAGAAGGTGAGAGGGTCGTGAGTTCGAACGAATCCCCCGGATTGCCCATGGCAGAGAAGGTGAGGCTGTTCGTTCGAATATGGGTGTTGGCCGGGCTGTCCGCGACCGCATCGAAACGGCGCGCCCTTCCCGACCTCATGGAGAGCTATCGGATCGCGGGCACGGTCGGAAGCCATTCGACCTACGCTCCCCGCAAGCTGAGCAGAGCGGTCACCCGCAGTCTCCGTGTTGGTCGTTGGCAGCCGCGGTGCCTGATCAAGGCGATGGTGCTCTACCGGCTGATGCGAGAACAGGGCGAAGAAGTCGAACTCGTGATCGGCCTTCCACAGAATCCGAAGGATCACATCGCCCATGCCTGGGTCGAGCTGCATGGTGTCGACATCGGTCCCGCACCCGGTCGTGGAGGCCACGAGGAGATCGCGCGCTACGGCTGATCCCCCCTCAACCCGTTTTCGTGACGGTTCGGCGGGATTATCCGGCTCCAGCGTCACGAGAACGGGGGGATTGGGCCTACGATGCCCCGATGCCTTTGCCAGAGGACCCAGCCGATCGTGCCCAGACCGCCCTGGAGCGGGCGGTTGCCGAGAAGCCCGGTGGTCACCGGCGAGCCGGTCAGGTCGAGATGGCTCGTGCCGTCGCCGAGGCGATCGAGCAAGGTTCCCATCTCATCTGTGAGGCCGGTCCGGGTACCGGCAAGTCGTTCGGCTACATGATTCCGGCGATCGTGTCCGGACAGAAGGTGATCGTCGCCACCGCCACCAAGAGCCTCCAGGACCAACTCGCCAAGAAGGACCTGCCGTTCCTCGCCGAGGTCATGGCCGGCCTCGATATCACGTTCAGCTGGGCCGTCGTGAAGGGCCGCCAGAACTACCTCTGCAAGTCCCGGCTCGTGGAACGTCTCGAGAAAGAGGGTGTTGTCGCGCAGCAGATCTCCCTCGAAGGACTCGACTACGAGCTTCCCGAGGGCTTGCGCATGCTGGCCGAATGGGCCGACACGCATCCGACGGGGGACCGAGACGATCTTCCCGCCCAGCCGGCGGAGGGCCTTTGGGAGAGCGTCTCGGTGACCGGCATGGAGTGCCCCGGCCGCGACGAATGCCCGCAGGCGGGCGACTGCTTCGCCATGGCCGCCCTCGACGCCGCCGCAGACGCCGACATCGTCATCGTCAACCATCACCTGTACGGCAACGACCTCGCCCTCGGCGGCGGTGTCGTGCTGCCCGAACACGATGTGCTGATCGTGGACGAGGCCCATCGCCTCGAGGACACGATGGCCTCGGCGCTGGGGATCGAGCTCGCCGAAGGACGTTTCTGGCAGGTGCAACGCTCTGCAGGCTCGTACCTGCGGGCCCAGTCATCGCGCTCCAAGGCAGACAAGATCCTCCGACCGCTCGCCGACCAGACCAAACGGGTGCAGCAGTCTCTCGATCGCACCGACGTCGGTCGGGTCGAGGAAGCCGGCGCCCTCGGCGCCGCGTTCTCCGCAGCCGCTTCCAGCTTGGCCGCGGTGACGAAGGCGATTCGTTCCTCGGAACCGACCTCACCTGGCGCGCTCGGAGCTCGCGCACGGGTACTGCGGTTGGCGGCACACCTTGCCGGCGACGTCGGGATGGCCGTCGAACCGCCTGACGGATATGTCTCCTGGATCGAGCGTGACTCGGACCGCACCGCCTACCGGATTGCGCCGGTCGAGGTCGGGCCGCTACTCGCCGAGCAGCTCCTCGGCCGTGTTCCGGTGATCCTGACGAGCGCCACGCTGTCGGTCGGAGGATCACTCTTGCCGCTCGCCGAAAGGCTCGGCTTCGAAACGGCAGACCAATCCGGCCCGCTGCGGTACAGGGCGTTGCAGGTCGAGTCGCCGTTCGACTACCGGGCACAGGGGCGCGTGTACGTCGCGGCCAGACTTCCCGAGCCTCGCTCTCCCGACTACCAGGCCCGAGCGCTGACGGAACTCGAGGAGCTGCTGCTGGCGTCCGGGGGCCGAGCGCTGATTCTGACGACCAGCTACCGGATGCTGACGATCATCAGCGAACATCTCGCTGACGAGGTTCCCTTCGAGATCCTCACGCAGGGCGATCTGCCGAAGCTGCGGCTCATCGAGCGTTTCGAGGAGGAGGAGACGTCCGTCCTCGTCGCCACGATGGGATTCTGGGAGGGGTTGGACATTCCCGGCCGGGCCCTCGAACTGGTCGTCTTGGACAAGCTCCCGTTTCCTCGTCCCGACGAACCGCTCTGGCAGGCCCGGCGCGAAGCAGCGGAGGCGGCGGGTCGGTCCGCGTTCATGACCGTCGACCTGCCCCGCGCGGCGATGTTGCTGGCCCAGGGGGCGGGGCGTCTGATCCGCACGACCAGCGACCATGGGGTCGTGGCGATCCTCGACTCGCGGCTGTTCAAGCGCCGTTACGGGAGGGTGTTGCTGCGCTCGCTGCCACCGATGCCGCAGACGACGTCATTGAAGACGGTCGAGGCGTTTCTTCGTCGGTGAGCGGTCAACCTTCGGCGAGGACACCTGCCAGCTCATCGAGCTCTGCCATGTTCTGCTCGACATAGTCGTCCGTGAGGTGTCGGAGTGCCACCAACGACGCCTCGGAGGCATCGTCCATGGCGATCTCGGTCGGCAGCGTCGGTTCGAACCGGTGATAGTGGTCTCCGAGAAGGTTCTTCAGCAGCTCATCGTGCAGGGAGCTCTGGCCCCGATTGGCAGCCACGAACATGTCCTCGGCCAGACGCAGCCAGGAGTGACCGGTGAACTCTTCGTAGCTGGTCATCCCGGCTTTGGGAACCCCGGTCCCGAGTGAGACGAGTCGGATCGTTCTGACGCGAATGCCGCGCCAACCGGCCAACTCCATCGCTTCCGTGTATCCGATCATCGACGGGTTGTTCGCGAAGACGCCACCGTCGATGAGGATGTGGTCGGAACCGTCCGGCGAGGTCAGGCGAAACGGCGGGAATATCGTGGGCGCGGCCGACGTCGCCCGGGCGACGTCCCTCATGAGATGATTCTCGCTCGGCTCGGTCCGTGCCTCCCGGGAACGGAACAGCTTGGGGCCGGCCCTGTTGACGTCGTACGAAGTGACGATCACATCGCGAATGGCGTCGGACAGTCGGGCATCACCGAACTGTTCTTCCAGTGCCTGCTCGAGCGGCGCGGGGGAGTACCGGGCGTTTCCCACTTCGGGATTCGAACCGAACATCGCGGCCTGCATTCCCACTCGGGCGATCAAGTCTCGTAGATCCTCCCGACTGCGGGGAAAGCTCAACGCAGACTGAGGGAAGATGATCTTGCCGTGCCGTTCGTAGAAGGCTCCGATGTCCTCCGCGGGGGCCGGTCTGCCGTTCTCACCGGGAAGGGCGAGGGCCATCGCGGCGATGCCACCGATGGACGTGCCGACGATGATGTCGAACAGCTCGGCCGTTGGCCGGCCGGAGGCTCCCTCCAGAGCGGAGAGGATACGAGCCGGGATGATCCCCCGGATCCCACCGCCGTCGATGCTGAGCACCCGAATCGATCTCACGATGCCCAGGCTACTTCCGTCGCGCATTGTCGGTCGAGCGGCCAATCGGGGAAGGTGTGCACGGGTACGCTTGTTGTTCGAACCGATGAAGAACCTTCGAACCTCGGCGACATGATGCGCGTGCCCGGCCAGATCCGCGACGCCGTCCTCGCGCACGCGGCGTTCTGTGCGCCAGAGGAGGCGTGCGGACTGCTGGCGGGCGACAACGAGGGGAACCTGAGGATGGTGTATTGCCTGACGAACGCTCAACACTCTCGCGTTGCCTACACGGTTGAGCCCGAGGAGCACTTCCGGGCATTGCGGCACGCGGAGGCCAACGGCTGGGAGCTCGTCGGGGCGTTCCACTCGCACCCGTACTCGGAGGCGTATCCGTCCGCCACCGACCGGCGGCTCGCGGCGGAACCCGATTGGATCTATCTGATAGCGTCTCTCGTCGGGCCGGTTGATTCGCGCCTGAGGGGATACTTCCTCCGAGGCGGCACCGTGGTGGAAGAAGCACTCGAGATCGGGGAATGAGATGGCCGTAGTGGTGAGGATTCCGACCATTCTGCGCATGTATACCGACGGTGAGGGCGCGGTCGAGGCGACCGGTGCCACGATCAAGGACGTCTTCATCGATCTGGAGGCTCGCCATCCGGGCATCGGTGAGCGACTCATCGACATCGATGGCGGCTTGCACCGGTTCGTCAACGTGTTTCTGGGCGACGACGACGTCCGCTATCTGGAGGGTCTCGAGACAGCGGTGCCCGACGGCGCGGAGATCACGATCATCCCCGCCGTCTCCGGTGGGTGGCGCCCAGACCACCACGAACATTGAACCCTGGGCTCGTAGGGGTCGTCACGACCCCTACGAGCCCAGGGTTCAGTTGAGGGCCGTCAGTCCACGCATACCCCCTACACTTGCCTCCGTTTGACCGTTCTTGGATCCAACGGCACGTTCTCAACGCCTGGCCGCCCCACATCGGGCTACCTGATCACGCATGCCGATACCCGGATCTGGGTCGATACGGGTTCGGGGACCTTTGCGGCGCTCCAGGCCGTGATCGACTATCGGACCGTCGATGCGGTGGTGGTGACCCACGTCCACGCCGACCACAGCGTCGACCTGTTCGGGTTTCACTACGCGATCAAATACGGGCCCGGCGGAAAGGCCGGGATTCCGGTGTTCTGTCCGGAAGGGCTGCACGAGCAGGTGACCTGCTATCTGGGAGGTCCGAAGCACGATCCCGCGGGATCGTTCGACTTTCGGATCTGTGACGATGGAGCCACGGCAACGATCGGATCGATCGGTCTGGCGTTCGCCCTGACCGACCACGGCGTTCCCACGCTTGCCGTTCGAGCCGAGGCGGACGGGAGAGTGCTCACGTACTCATCGGACACGGGTCCCGCCGGTGGCTGGTCAAGGCTGGCCGACGGCGCCGACCTGTTCGTATGTGAGGCAACGTACCAGGGTGCCGCGGAGGACAAGCCGTGGCATCAGCACTTGACGGCGTCGGAGGCAGGGAAGATCGCGAGGAGTCGGGGCGCCGACAAGCTGATGCTCACCCACGTGTGGCCGTTCCTCGACCCCAGCCGATCCGTGACGGAAGCAGAAGCGACATTCGGCAGACCGGTGAGCCTCGCGGTCCCCGGGATGACCGTGAAAGTCTGAGGAGGACCCGTGGCATCGAGAGAACGTCCCGTCGACGAATTGCGCCCGGTACGGATCACCCAGGGGTATACGGAGATGACCCCGGGTTCGGTCCTGATCGAGATGGGTCGGACTCGCGTTCTCTGCACCGCGTCGATCGCAGACGAGGTGCCTCGCTGGCTGCGAGGCACCAAGAAAGGCTGGGTCACGGCCGAGTACGGGATGCTGCCGGGGTCCAGCAGTGAGCGCATCAGGCGAGACAACTACTCGGGTGGACGATCGAAGGAGATCTCGCGGCTCATCGGCCGCTCGATGCGCTCGGTGGTTCGCCTCGAAGCCATGTCCGAGCTGATGGTGCGCATCGATTGCGACGTACTCCAGGCCGACGGGGGAACCCGGTGTGCCGCGATCACCGGGGCGTGGATTGCCATGCACGACGCCTTCGAAGATGCGATCGCCAAGGGAACGTTGCGGGAGAGCCCGATCATCGATCGGGTTGCCGCCGTCTCCGTGGGCATCGTCGATGGGGAATCCCGGCTCGATCTCGAGTACACCGACGATGTCGCCGCCGACGTGGACATGAACGTCGTGATGACCGGCAGGGGTCTGCTCGTCGAGGTCCAAGGCACTGCCGAGCGGGCGCCGTTCTCTCGCGCCGACTTGAACGACCTGCTCGACCTCGCAGATGGCGGGATCGCCGAACTGCTCGACCTGCAGCGTCAGGCGGCGGAGGCGTGAAGATCGAGCGGCTCGTCGTCGCCTCGAAGAACCCGGACAAGATCGGTGAGATCGAGGCCGTCTTGCGGGAATTGGGGCTCGTCGATGCGGTGGTCCGCGGGCTCGAGTGGCCGGACGTCGAGGAGACGGGAGGCACGCTGGAGGAGAACGCGTTGCTGAAGGCCCGGGCGGTCGCGGCGGCGGTGGGACTGCCCGCTCTCGCCGACGACACCGGTCTGGAGGTCGACGCCCTCGGAGGGGCGCCGGGGGTGCGGTCCGCACGATACGCCGGGCCGGACGCGACGTATGAGGACAACGTGCAACACCTCCTGGCCGCGATCGCAGACGCACACGACCGGTCTGCCCGGTTCAGAACGGTCATGGTGCTGGTCTTTCCGGACGGGAGGGAGATCGTCGGAGAAGGCGTGTTGGAGGGACAGATCATCGACGAGCGCAGAGGCTCGTCCGGGTTCGGCTACGACCCCGTGTTTCTCGTGGACGGGAGAACGCTTGCCGAGATCGACCCTGCGGAGAAGAACGCGATCAGTCACCGGGGGCGTGCGCTTCGCGCGCTCGCAGCCCGGCTTGCAGCGGACGCATGACCTCCGAGCAGAACGCCGGGGGCCGCCGAGCGCTCCTGAATGTCGTGCTTGCCCTGGGAGCGCTGGCGTTTGCCGTCCATCTGCTGATGCCACGGGTCAGCGAACTGCCCAAGGCCGTTGAGCATGTCAAGAGCGGTTCTCCATGGTGGCTGCTCGCCGCAGCGGTCGTCGCGGTGTTCACCCGCCTCGGAGGCACGATCTCGCTGATGGGCTCACTCGAAGAGGATTTGCCGTTCTGGCCGACCTTCGAGGTGCAGGTCGCCGCGTCATTCACGGGATTGTTCGCACCCCAGGGTGTGGGATTGGCGGCGATCAATGCCCAGTATCTCGAGAAGCGGGGTCACGACCGGACGGTCGCCATCACGGCATCGGGGTTGAACTCCGTCGCGGGGTTTGCAGCGCATGTACTGAGCATCCTGGCCGCGGTGGCGCTGGTCGGACCGTCGATCGTCTCGCATCTGAGAACCCCGCCTCGGTGGTGGCTGCTTGCCGGAGGTGCGCTGTTTGCTCTCGTGCTGGGGTTGGCGGTGTGGACGCCCCTGGGACGCAGATGGCTCTGGAAGCCTGCCTTGCGAGCGGGGGCCGCCTTGTGGTCGACGGTGAAGCGGCCGGTCAGGACCGTTCAGTTGCTCGGCGGGTCGGTGGTCGTCACGATCGCCAACGCGCTCACGTTGGCACTCGCCATGAACGCGTTCGGGGAGTCCGTGTCGATGATCGATGTCGTTGCCGTGTATCTTGCAGCGGCGGCCGTCGCGGCCCTCGCTCCGACACCGGGGGCTCTCGGCGCGCTGGAAGCGGCGTTGATTGCAGGGCTCACCGCGGTGGGTGTCGATGCCGGCATCGCCGTCGGCGGTGTGCTGGTCTTTCGGCTGTTTACGTTCTGGCTGCCGATCGCACCGGGTGTGTGGGCCGTGCGTGACCTGCGCCGGCGGGGCGTGATCTGATTTCTTCCCGTTCTCGTGACGGTTGAGCGGGACTATCCGGGCGAAGCGTCACGAGAACGGGAAGAAACGGGGATGTGTGGAGTTTGATGAGCCTGCTGACTACTCTCCGTGGCAGATCCTCAGGGGGACCGTGAGCGAAAACACACTGACCGAGCCGACGCTGTTCAGCGCCGCCTGGCGCTATCGGTGGCTGGTGGTTGCCACGACGGTGTTGGCGCTGGCGCTGGGCATTGTGTTCGTGACGCTCAATCCTGCGAAAACCGTCTACACGGCGCGGGCGTCGATGGTCGTCCAGGCCACGGCCGGGGGCCTGGATCTCGGAACATCGGGAAGTCCGCAGCGGTTCGTTGCAAACCAGGTGGAGATCCTCAGGTCGGCGGCGGTCTCCGATCTCGCGAGTCGGATCGCCGAGCAGGAGGATCCGCCGATCGCTCTGGCGCCGGAGGACATCGCCGGCGGCCTGCAGGTCGAGAGCTCTTCGAGCAGCGACCTGATCGATGTCGTCTTCAGCGCAGTGGACGATCCTGCCGTGGCCGTCGGGGGTGCCAACGCGGTGGTCGCGGCCTACAAGCAACTCGTGACTTCGGAGAAGACCGCAGTGACGAGCGCCGCCCTCCAACGGATCGACGCTCAACTGGCGACGCTCGATGAACGGGCGCAGACGATCGCAGGTCAGATCGCGGAGAAACTGGACGAGGACACGGCGCTGATAGATCTGCGGAAGCAGTATGAAGATGCGGTCGTCGAGATCGTATCGCTCCAAGGCGAAGCCCAGACGGCCGACGCCACTCGACTCGCCGAGATCCGTGCTCGCCTCGGCGACCTGCGCAACCTGATCGCAACCTACCGGAGCATCCGGAGTATCGGCCGAGATGATCCCGTGCTCGATGAGCTCCAGGCCGAACAGGAGCAGATCCTCGCGCGCAGAGACGCCTTGTTGGAGCGTCGCGACACGATATCGATCGACGTCGAGTTGTCTCCCGACGTCGTCGCGTTCTCTTCACCCGCACAAGTGGCGATGCCGTCGCCCGACTCGGGACCGGGGCGTGTACTGGCGGTCGCAATCATGATGGGTCTGCTCGGTGGAGTTGGTCTCGCCTACTTGTTCGCTTCCCGGCTGCACGTGTTTCATGATCGCATGGAGCCGCAGATGATTCTCGGCGCGCCGCTGCTTGCCGACATACCCGATTTCACGCAGGAAGGCCTCAGGACGCTCCTGCCCGTTCGGGACGAGCCACGTTCGGCATCGGCGGAGGCGTTCCGATTTGCTGCAGCCTCGTTGGAATTGAAGATGACAAGGCAGAATGCGAAGTCGCTCGTGATCATCTCCCCGACACTCGGTGCGGGCAAGAGCACGGTGCTGGCGAATGCGGCACTTGCGGCGGCCAGGCAAGGAAACCGAGTGCTCCTCATCGATGCGGATTTCGGAAACCAGGCACTTACGGAGCTCTTGGCCGGTGATGAAGGCACGCTGGAACCCGGTTTGACGGAGGTCGTGGGCGAGGGCCTTTCCCTCGATCGGGCCATCCGCAAGATCGAGGTTGGGCCTGATCTGTTGCTCTCACTTCTGAGCAGGGGCCGACAGCCGGTCGCTGCGGCGGATCTGCTCAGGTCCAGCGCGGCTCGATCACTTTTCGACACCGCCAAGGAGGAGTACGACCTGGTGCTCGTCGACGCTCCGCCACTGCTCCAGGTCGCCTACGCGAGCACGCTGGCCGGCCTCGTCGATACCGCTCTGGTACTCGTGGCTCACGGGGGCTCGACCTCCCAGCTCGAAGAGGCGAGGAGTCGTCTGAGCCTCATCGGAGTGCCGATCCTCGGCTATGTCTACAACGGGTCGCCGCTCCGGAGAGAGATGACGGTTTCGGAAGGCTCGACCGCCGACGTGCTCGGAGATATGGCTGGGCCGAGAAGCAGGGGCGAGAAGAGCAAGTCCGGTTTCGGCAAGAGGCGGCAGCGCTGAAACTCCTCGTTGTCATGGAGTGGCTGTGGATCCGTTGACGGTGCTGCAAATCCACAATCGCTACCGGGAAGCCGGGGGCGAAGACGTGGTCACATCGAAGGAACGCGCTCTCCTCAGAGAGGCCGGCCACGAAGTGATCGACTACCAGGTCGAGAATCCGCGCGGCCCTGTCGCTGCAACCGCGAGCTTGCTCGTATCGCCGTGGAATCCGATGTCGGCCCGGCGTGTCGGTGACGCCGTCAGACGGCATCGTCCCGACGTAGCCCACATTCACAACACGTGGTGGGCGCTGTCTCCTTCGATCGTGCGCTCCCTCTCGAAGGCCGGGGTTCCGACCGTCATGACGTTGCACAACTACCGGCTCGTTTGTGCCAACGGGAAGCTGTTTCGCGACGGTGAGCCGTGTGAGGACTGTGTGGGCACGCATCCATGGCGGGCGGTCGGTCACGGGTGTTATCGGGGTTCGGTGCCGGCGTCGATCATGGCTGCGGCCGCCATCGAGCTGCCCCGGAGGCTGCATGCGTGGCAGGGGGTGGATCTCTTTCTGCCACTCACCGACTTTGCTCGCGAGCGGTTCATCGCAGGTGGGCTGTCGTCCGACAAGCTGTGGGTCAAGCCGAACTTCGTGGACGATCCCGGACCGCGCCGCGTGCGTCCGTCCGAGAGCGGCGTGGTGCTGTTCGTCGGGAGACTGAGCGCCGAGAAGGGGATCGAGGTCCTGCTCGACGCCTGGCGAAACGCTGCGCCGCGGCGTCTCGAGCTTGTCGTTGTGGGCGATGGTCCGCTCCGGCAGGCCCTCGAAGCCTCTCCGCCTGCGGGTGTGCGGTTCCTCGGCCGGCAGCCCGTCGACCAGGTCCGCGAACTCATGCTCGGTGCACGCGCCATGGCGTTCCCTTCTCTCTGGTTCGAGGGTCAGCCGATGGTGTTGCTCGAGGCACTGGCCGCGGGCGTGCCGCTCGTTGTGTCGGCGCTAGGCGGGATTCCCGACACGGTCGCCGATGGGAGGGCGGCTCTCGCAGTGCCGGCGGGTGATCGATCTGCTTGGGCCGCGGCGTTGGGTCGGCTGGCCGGCGACGATTGGCTCGATGCGGCGAGCGGGTATGCGCGACGCGTGTTCGAGTCCCGCTACAGCCCGCACCTTGCCCTGGATGCGCTCGAGGAGGCGTACAGGAGGGCGATGGGGGATCGGGGACACTGAGTCAGGTCGTCGTGTCGCGTGCCAATCTGGCGCGCACGATGTCTCTGGCGAGGAGTGCCAGGTACGCCGGGTTGTTGAACAGATATCGGCGCCAAAGCCTGCGGGGGTGCAGGGAGAGGCGGTGAAGCCACTCCAGACCGGCCGACTGCATCCAGGCAGGAGAGCGCGGCGTCGTTCCGGCGATGAAGTCGAACGCCGCTCCGACACCGAGGAGCGCGACGCCGGGCACCAGGTGGCGGATGCCGCGCATCCACAGTTCCTGTTTCGGCATACCCAAGCCCACCCAGACGAGGTCGGCCCCGGATTCCTTGATCTGCTCTGCGGCGATCCGGACGTCGTCATCGGTGGGGGTTCGAAACGGTGGTGAAAAGCTTCCGGCGATGCTCACTCCGGGAGCAATTCTCCGGGTGGCCTCGACCAGCTTGCCGAGGGTCTCCTCGGTGCTTCCGTAGAAGAAGTGACTCCACCCGTGCACGACACCGTGCTGGAGGGCGCGCTGCATGAACGATGGTCCGTCGACTCTGTCTTGCCCGGTACGCCCGGCCGCGCGGAGCCCCCACACGACAGGCATCCCGTCGGGGGTCGCTATGTCTGCGTCGAGCAGTGCGGAGGCGACCGACGGATCGCTGCGAGCCGTCATTACCGAATGTACGTTGCAGAAGGCGACGACCGTTGCCTTGTCCGTTGGGCGGTTCTGCAGCAGGTCGAGGACTTCGTCGCCGGAGGTGGCCGAGATCGGTGTCCCGACCACGCTGATCCGATCGGGCCAGACGGTGCTCACGGGCGCCGGTGCTCCTGCCACCAGGCGATGGTCTTGCGCAGCCCCTCCTCGAGGTCGACCTGAGCTTCGAATCCGAAGTACTCCTTGGCGCGCGTGGTATCCAACATCCGTCGGGGCTGACCGTCCGGCTTGGTGGCGTCCCAGTGGACCTCTCCCTCGTAGCCTGTCAGGTTGGCGATCAGAGCCACGAGATCGCGAATGATGATCTCACGGCCGCTACCGATGTTGACCGGCTCGGCGCCGTCGTACGCCTCGGTGGCAAGGACGATCGCGCGCGCCGCGTCTTCCACGTAGAGGAACTCCCGGCCGGCAGATCCGGTTCCCCACACGTCGACATGCGGCGCTCCGGTTTCGCGGGCGTCGACGAACTTGCGGATGAGTGCCGGAATGACATGGCTGGTCTCCGGATCGAAGTTGTCTCCGGGTCCGTAGAGGTTCACGGGAAGCAGGTAGACGCCGTTGAAGCCGTACTGATCTCTGTATGCCTGCAACATGACGAGGAGTGATTTCTTGGCGACGCCATACGGAGCGTTGGTCTCCTCCGGGTAGCCGTTCCACAGGTCCTCCTCTTTGAACGGCACCGGTGTGTATTTCGGATAGGCGCAGACGGTCCCGAGCTGCACGAGTTTCTCGACGCCGACCCGGCGGCTCTCCTCGATCACGTTGATGCCCATGGCCGCGTTGGCGTAGAAGTAGCGTCCCGGGTTGGCCCGGTTGGCACCGATGCCACCCACTTCTGCCGCAAGATGCAACACGACGTCGGGTCGAACGTCGGTCATGAGATCCCGAACGGTCTGTTGATCGGTCAGGTCATGGTCGGCGTGGCGGGGAACCATCAGGTCGATGGGGCGGCGGCGGAGAAGGTCACAGATGTACGAGCCCAGGAAACCGGCACCGCCGGTCACCATGACCCGCTTGCCTTTCAGTTCGGTCACTCGGGTCTCCCGTTGCGCCACTCGATCTGCTTGAGGCCCGCGTCGACCAGGGTCCGCTCCTGCTTGGCCAACTCGAGGTCCGAGTCGATCATCATGCGCACCAGGTCCGGGAATTCCACCTTCGGTTCCCAACCGAGAACTCGGCGAGCTTTGGAGGCGTCGCCCTGGAGGATGTCGACTTCGGCCGGTCGCAGGTATCGCTCGTCGATACGCACGTGATCACGAAAATCGAGGTCGAGCAGCCCGAATGCCGCCTCGCAGAATTCACGTACCGAATGCCGTTCGCCCGTGGCGATCACATAGTCGTCGGGAAGATCCTGCTGGAGCATCAGCCACATGGCCTCCACGAAGTCCCCGGCGAATCCCCAGTCGCGCTCTGCGTCGAGATTGCCGAGGAAGACGTAGTCCTGAAGCCCGAGCTTGATGCGGGTCGCCGCCCGGGTGATCTTGCGGGTCACGAACGTCTCGCCCCTTCTGGGCGACTCGTGATTGAAGAGAATCCCGTTGCCGGCGAAGAGGCCGTACGCCTCGCGGTAGTTGACCGTCTGCCAGAACGAGTACACCTTCGCGACGCCGTACGGGCTCCGCGGATGAAACGGCGTTCGTTCTGTCTGCGGGGTTTCCGCAACCTTCCCGAACATCTCGGATGAGGACGCCTGGTAGAAGCGCACCGGTGATCCGAGCTGCCGGATGGCTTCCAGCAGCCGCAGTGTGCCTATCGCATCGATGTCTGCCGTGTAGATGGGGTTCTTGAAGGAGACGCCCACGTGGGACTGGGCGCCGAGGTTGTAGATTTCGGTCGGTTCGATGTGCTGAAGGAGATGGACGAGGCTGTTGCCGTCGGCCAGGTCGCCGTAATGCAGGAACAGGTTCGCCGATTCGCTGTGAGGGTCGATGTAGAGATGGTCGATCCGTTCGGTTGCGAATGTGCTCGAACGGCGGATCAGCCCGTGTACTTCGTACCCGCGACCAAGCAGGAACTCGGTGAGGTACGATCCGTCCTGTCCGGTGATTCCGGTGATGAGCGCACGCCCCAGCAAAACATACCTCCCACCACGCGTCGTTTTCAACCACTTAGCGTAGTTCGTGGTGGGGGAGGGCGCAACGGTTGATCAGTCGATCCGAGTTGGGCTCTGCTCCACGGTTCTTGTAGAGCTCGATCGGCACGCCTCGTCGTGGGAGAAGCACTCTCCGTCGATCGTCTGTCTCCTCGATCTCGGCTCCGACAGGCACATGTTTCCGATTCCGACGAGACCGGCCTATGGTGAGCCTGCGCACATCATCACTGGGAAGGGGCGGCTGTGCGGCTCAAGCGAGGGGGCACGCATGGTGCCGGTTCCCGTCACTACAAACCCAAGCATCGATCCAACACCGGAATCGGGTTCGATGCTCTGCGTCTGAAGATCGTTGGAGGTCGACGACGGATCGGCTTGTGGCCGGTTCACAGATGGATGATGGCGCTCACCGTGGTAGTCCTACTCGGCACCTCCGGCGCCGCCATGGCCGGTGTCGGCGTGGCACCAGAGAATCCTTCCGGAGCAGACACGCCCGAGTTCATCGAGGCCATCCCGCCCGACTCCCTCGGAGCGACGTTGGACACGAGCGTCCTTGTCTCTCCTGATTCACCCGATGGGACCGGTCTGCCAAGCCGCCTCGATCCGATCGATGGCGATGATGGTTTCTCGTCGTGGAAGTCTGTGAAGTCCGCGGAGGCGGCCGTTCTATCGCCGTCATCGTCGTCGACGACGTCGACGACGTCGACGACGGAGGGTGTGTCGGTTACGTCGACGTCGGTTGCGGTGGTTGGTTCGGGGTATTCGTTGTCGTGGTCGACGCA
>JAADGS010000017.1 GCA_013152275.1 Actinomycetota bacterium
CGGGCCGGTCCCTCGCTGGAGGACATCGCCCTGAAAGTCCACGTCCGTCACCTTCACCAACCATGTCGTGTCCGGTCTCCGGGGAGGGTCGAAGTCACCCGAGTAACGCCGCTCGACAATCCCGGTAAAGGCAGTACTGAAGATCTGGTCCGTCAAAGTCGGCGGGATGTACGACGAGTCGGCGGTACTGGTACCGGCAGTTGTAGCGGTCGGGACGACGCTGCTGCATCCAGCCGAGAAGAGAGCAACCGTCGCCAGCACAATCACCACCCTGCGAATACTCAACTGCTCACCATCTTGCGCAACAAACCATTGTCGTCGGTCTCGAGCTGCCCGCTTCAGCCACACCAACGCGTCCATGCTCCCATTGACCAGCATGTTCTCCTCACGGTCGCTTGCACGTGCCCGTGAGGCTGACGCGGTGATCACCCATACGGAAGGACCCTCAGGTCCCCCCGTACACCACTGGCTGGCATGATGGGTCCGGTGTTACACGCCTCGGTCGGGCGGTGAGGTTCCGGTCGAGCCGATAGCAGCGGCTCGGTTGGTCTCGGTCCGCCGTCCCGATGGCGTGTGCCACCCCTTGCGCCTGTTAGCGAGAGAAAGGGGCGGTCATATCGATCGTATCGGGGGTTTTCGGCGGTGTGGACACGCACGCCGATGTGCATGTCGCAGCAGCGGTCGATACGAATGGTGGGTTGTTGGGGATCGAGTCGTTCCCGACCGACGATGCCGAGTATCGACGGCTCAACGAGTGGCTCGCCGAGTTCGGTCCGGTGATCCGGGTCGGGGTTGAGGGGACCGGGTCGTATGGCGTCGGATTGACTCGACATCTCCATAGCGGCGGTGTTGAGGTAGTGGAGGTCGCTCGGCCAAACCGGCAGAGGCGCCGCCGGTTGGGGAAGTCGGATCCGATCGACGCCGAAACCGCGGCGAGAGCCCCCCTGTCCGGGACAGCGAGGGTTGTGCCGAAGCGTCGTGACGGGGCGGTGGAACAGATCCGGGTCCTGTCGGTCGCTCGCCGCTCAGCACGGGTGCAGCGCACCGCGACGTTGAACCAGCTCCGCCAGATCGTCTTGACGGCCCCTGATGCTGTGCGGACCCGTTTCAAGGACCGTGCCAGGACCGGGCTTGTGTCCGAGGCGGCTGCGATGCGGCCCCGCAAAGGACACGACCCGGTCGCCTACACAACGTTGGTGGTGATCCGCGGACTCGCTCGTCGCATCCGGGACCTCGATGACGAGATCGCCGGTATCGACGACGCCCTCAAAGAACTGATCGACGCCACCGCACCGTCGCTACACGACTGTCACGGCGTCGGCGTGGACACTGCCACGACCCCGCTGGTCGCTGCCGGCAACAACGCTGACCGGCTCACCTCGGAACGGTCACGGGCGCACCTGTGCGGCGTCTCACCGGTCCCGGCCGGGTCGGGCAAGACCAGTGGACGGGTCCGGCTGAACCGTAGCGGGAACCGGCAAGCCAACGCGGCGCTCCACCGGATCGTGCTGACCCGCATGGCGTCGGATCCCGAAACTCGCAACCACGTGCGACGCCGCAGCGCCCAAGGCCTCTCCAAACGCGAAATCATGCGCTGTTTGAAACGCTACGTCGCCCGCCAGACATACCAACACCTACCCCGAGCAGCATGACGATCCGGCGAGTGGGGTCTGACCCGATACACCACCGACGCACCCCCACGTGCTGCTGTCCTCCGGACGACCTGTCGACCCCACCCGCCCACCAGGGCAGTGTGACCTAATAAGAGCCTGCCCACCCGACGGTGTGGCCCAACCCAGTCCTGTCCACCCAACCCGCCACCACATTGACATAGGAGATTCGCCCATGGACGTAACTCGAGACTGCGGGTCCTCTCAGGGACAAGAGTATCCGGCAGACCCGGGCGGGTTCACTCAGGAAAGGGCGTTTCCAATGAGCGTGGTCACACAGAGATCCCGGGCTGTGCACAGCCCACTCGGCCGGCGTCTTTCGTAGCGGAAAGCGATTCTTCCCAACCCGACATAGCCGTCAGAACAGATCCGTTTCGCGGCGCTTCGCGTCGGGATCATCGCTGAAGTGCAGTTGGTGATGGGAGAATCGTGTCCACCGACTTGGCTGGTCGTGCGAGTAACCGGTGAAGGATTGAGAGAGGACAGGTGTGACATCCGCTGACGGCAACGTTCCAGTTCAACCGTTCCATGAGACGTTCGAACGTTTCTACGGTCGCGAGTACCGACAGGTCGCTGCACTGGCGTACGTTCTGACCGGTCGGAACGGTGCCGCTGAGGATCTGGCACAGGAGGCGTTCATCGCTGCCCTGCGCAGTTGGGATCGGATTGCTCTCTATGACAAGCCTGAAGCGTGGGTGCGCCGTGTCGTTGCGAATCGGGCCGTGTCGTTTCGGCGACGTGGCATCACCGAGTTGAAACTGTTACCCAGACTGTTTCGCCTGTCGTCACCCGGGCCGGCCACGGAGATGGACGGGGAAGCAACCCAGGTGTGGGACGCGGTGCGGACGCTACCAAGACGACAGGCACAGGCGGTGGCACTCCGCTACCTGGATGATCTCTCACTCAAGGAGATCGGCGTGATCATGGGATGTTCTTCCGGGACGGTCAAGACCCATTTGGCGCGAGGGCGACAGCGGCTGGAACGAGTCCTCGGAGCACAAGCCGGCGAGGAGGTTGACGGGCATGTTGGATGAACGGCTCAGACACGCCGCGGACGAGGCGCACAGGGTGGCGGGCATGTTCGAGCGGCCAAGAATCGAACAGCGACGCGTCTGGATGTTCTCTCACCGACTGGTCCGAGCTTTGACGGCGGTAGCCGCTGTCGCTGCCCTCATTGGTGTGGGTCGCATCATCGCCGAGACACGACAGACCGACGGCCCAACGGTCTTTACCCAGCCGGCTGTCCAGATCAACGCCGATCCACAGGTCGTTCAAGCCTCTCGGGCCATTCCGCCGAACCTCGACGTCCCCGGATCCGCGATTGAAGTTCCTCTACAACCCATCACAGAGTTCCTCCCGGGTGACGCCTCCTACATCCGATCGTTCATCCCCAACCCGGATGAGATTGTGGCAATAGGACAAGTCGGTCCTGGCGTTCACCGTGTCTTTCTCGTCACCGGACCGTCCGCCCCCGACGGTTCACAGGTGGCCTGCATCATCGAAACATCAGGCCGTTCAGGCTCGTGCGTCAGAGAGCAAGACTCCGCTCCACCGTTCGGCGTTGCTGCCGGGTGGGGCACTGACACGGGACAAGAGTTCAGAGTCGTGATGGGAATGGTCCCAGAGTCCACGTCCGTGGTGATAGTGACGACACCGCGAGGCACTTTCTGGCAGGTTCCTCGCGGAAGTATCAGCTTCTTCGTCCTCCAGGTTTCGCCCGACCAGACCCTCGAATGGCAGCTCCTCAATGCAACAGGTGACGTGCTCGACAACGGCGGCTACCGCCAGTGACCGGGCCACCCGACACACGTGACCGAACCGGTGTCGGTCACCGACCGGTGGACGACGTTGGCAGCGACCCCCGGTCGCCGAGTTCCAAGACGGCGGACATCGTGTAGTTCGCCAACGCCACCTCTCACTTTTCGTGCCTCTTCAATTCCAGTATCAGTATCCCTGTCCTAGTGTCCGAGAACCTGTCAGCAGGTCCCAACTGGGAGCGCCGAGTGAGTGATGTGCCGGTGATCTGAACCGGCTTCTTGGGAGACTCGTGGCCATAACTTCGATGCCGTGTCTCGTGGGTTCGGGAGACAGGTCGGACACGCCGAGGGTGCGGCCAGGGCAGCCGCAGGTGGTCCGGTATCTGGAGTTCGTCGCGGCGTGTGGTCAACTGAACACGGTGTCGCCGATCATGTATGGCGTGGTGAGGAATCTCAATGAGTATGTCCGAGGAGTTTCAATGAGCGTGGTTATGGTCGGGCACACGTCGCCAACGCCACCTTTTCTTTTTCGTACCCCTTCATTTTCGGTGTCAGTAACCCTTCCCTCCGAGTGACAGACAGCCCGTCACCAGCCGCGATGGACACACATGGACTGATGGGGACCACGTGGCCAGTGCCACGTTCCCTTCTTTTTCGGCACCCGTCCAATCGCAGTGTCTGTGACCCTGTCAGCCCGATGACAATACGCCGTATCCAGCAGCGAGCCTGAGGGTCTCCGATACCGACGTTTCCCAGATCCTGCTACGAAGACCGGCGAATTGACTGTTGACGACGCCACACCTAGCACGAGCCAGGTTCGGCCGGTGGAAAGGCCGAGACCAAAGCACCTTCCTGTGGATGCCCCTGCAGAACACGCTCGGAGAAACGGGGGAAGCTCACCACCGCTGATGCGCGGTCTGAAACGCGAACGAACCGCGAGTGTGAGCATCCGCTGTCACGCGCTCATACAGAACATCCGCTGTGGCCACTACGAACTCGGCATCCACGCACGAGCGCATCGTCGCATCGCGGGCGCATTCAGGGAACTTGCCCGAACAATCCGAGTGAACAGAAACACCCAAATCGTTCCCGTGTGGAGTGACACGACTCGACGCATTAGTGGCGTCGAAGTCAACGCTCGGAGGCGTCGCTTACGTGTCGACTTGGCCGAACAAGCGCTGCGCCAGCTCGTAGTCCTCGAGCGTGTCGATCTCCGCCCAGCGTAGCCCGGTGATGTCGAGGGCCTTGAAGGGCTCTCCCGCCTGGACGATCGCGTCGTACGCCACCTCGTAATACCTTTGGTGGTTGGCAGGATCCTCCATCATCGCCTCGAGCGTCGTGAACAGCGTCTCGCAGGACCGCTCGTCGATCCGCTCGATGCCGATCGACTCACCGGCAGCGCTCGTCACCGGGACGTCGTTGCCGATGCGCGAGATGTTCCCCTCGGCGTCGCACCGCACCTTGATGACCTCCTCGTCGACCGCGGTGCGATCGACGCAGGCGTAGCTCCAGCCGGCGGCCGCCGCGACGAGCCTGGCGAGAATCTCCTCATCGAAAATAACGTCACCGTCCAGCTTGATGAAGGTCTCACCCTCGAGCTGGTCCCTCGCGAGCAGCAGGGAGTAGCCGGTGTTCGTCGTCCGATAGTCGGGGTTCCGCAGAATCGTGATCTCCACGAGAGGGAACGCCTGCAGGAGGTACTGCTCGATCGCTGCCTGCATGTGCCCGCAGACGATCACGATCGATCGCACGTCGTGCTTGGTGAGCTTCCGGATCATGTGCTCGAGCGTGTTGCTGTCGCCAATCGGTAGGAGCGATTTCGGCGTGGAGACCGTCAACTCCGCCAGCCGGCTGCCCATGCCGGCGAGGAGGATAACGGACTTCATGAGATGGCCGCGTTCATGGCTACTTCCGGAGCGGGTAGGTGAGTGATTCCGGTCGGCGTGCGAGCTGGTTGCCGCGCTGGACGAGCCGGACGAACGCGATGAAGATCTGACTGATCCCGAAGATCCAGATCCAGAGATCTGGTCGCTGCACAAGGGCGGCAAGCGCGCCTAAGGTGACGTGCTCGGCCTCATCGAGCGCGAAGAAGGAGCGGTTCCGAAACCAGAGCCAGGCGAGCTTCTGCCGGAGGTCTTTTGGTTCCGTCCTCCTGGCATCAAGGTCGACGTAGAGTGCCTGCCGGAGTTCGCGAGACTTGTCGAGATATTCGTTGTCCCGGCCTACTGCTCCCAACATCGTCTCGAGTTTGATGTAGTACCGAAACAAGAACCCGAAGCACGACATCAGGCCGAGCAACAGGAACAGGCTTCTGCCCGTGCGGTCGTACGCCGCGATGGCCATCGCGGCGTTGATGATGAAGATCTTCAGGACGTCGAGCGTCTTGTCCAGGTAGTCGCCGATTGCCGACGTTTTGCCGGTATAGCGGGCAAGTTGGCCATCGAGGCAGTCGAGGACGTACGACACCGGCAGCAGGACGGCTGCAAGAACACTCCAAGCTCCGCCCACGACGATGAGACCTGCCGCGGCGCTGTAGAGGCCAAACGAAAGGAAAGTCACATGGTTCGGTGTCAGAGACGCGATCTTGCTAGCCGGGATCAGCAACGTGTTGGCGAGCCTGGGGTACCAGAGGTCCCCCCAGTTGCTGAAGAAGTTCGGCTCGATGACGGAACCCCGGGGGGGATACTCAGGAGATGACACGCGTCGACCTCTCCGCCGGAACAAACTGAAGCGGCCCGGCTGTCGCGTCTGTACCTTGCCGCATGACGCCTTGCACTTGGCGCAGCGCATCGCGCGTATCGTTCTTCCGCAGCGCGCCGATGTGGCCGATCTGGAACATCCTTTCCGCGAACGCGCCCTTGCCGTTGTAGACCACGATCCCTCTGGTCTTCAGGTGGCGTCCCAAGTGTTCGAACGAGAGGTATTCAGGCAGTAACACGCAAGTCAGAACGCTGGAGTTCATTCCGTGATAGTCGGCGTACTCAAGCCCCATCCGTATCAGCCGTTCACGCGCGAACAACGCCCGCGAACGGATCACTCCTCGGGCCCGTTTCAGGCCCAGTAGGGTGCTCTCCTCGAGCGAGGCGTGAAGCGAGACAAGCACGTGCACTGCAGGCGTGTTTGGTGTCTGCGCATAGTCGCGCATGTATCTGCAGTGGGTATGGAGATTCAGGTACTGCGGCCCGGCCTGCATTGAGGCCGACTGCTCGAGAACGCTGCCCTTGACAACAACGATCCCCACGCCGGGCATGGCAGACAGCGCCTTGCCCGACGTGCCGGTGAGGATATCGATGCCCCACTCTTCGGCGGCGATCTCCTCAGCCCCGATGCTGCTGACCGCGTCAACCGCGATCAGCGCGCCATGTCGATGGGCAAGTCGGGCGATTGCCGCGACAGGATTGAGCATCCCAGTACTCGTCTCATGGTGCACGACGACGACCAGGTGGTAGGGCCTCACCTTGAGCTCCTCTTCCACCTTCTCGAGATCAATCGCCTCCTGCCATGCGAATCTCAGCTTCCCAACGTCGGGGTTGTGCTGTCGTGCGGCAGTCAGGAGCCGCTCCCCAAACTCGCCGTTGCTGACTACGAGGGTTGGACCGCTGGGGACGATGCTCGCCAACATGGCCTCGTTCGCCGCTGTTCCCGATCCGGTGATGAATGCAATCTGGTACGAGCTATCTGCGCTGCCAATCCCCACGACAGGCTTCAACATCGCCGCGCTCTCAAGCAACAGCTTCGAGAACTCTGGCTCACGGTGACCAATGTTCGTGTTGCTCACGGCTCGTATCACGTGGGCGGAGAGCAAGACGGGCCCGGGGCAGAGCAGTAGCGGCCCCCGCCTTGCCGCGCGGCGTCTCGAAAGGAACGACCCGAGAAACTCCACCAGGCGGCCGCGTCGCGGAGAACGGACTCCAGCGGCTCGAGCCGTCCGGCGCAGGACCGGCTCGCGAACACTAACGGGGGTGCCGGACGCTACAACCCGCGTGCTTGGCGTTCCGACGTCGCCAACGACCGAGGTCTGCACCGGCACGGCCCGTTCGAACAGGTCGGAGAGATGGCTGGTGGCCGCGACACCATCCGAGCCGTTCACATGTGGCGCGCGCACGCCTTGGCGCGAATCGCTACCGAAATCGATGATGATCCTTCTTCCAAACTGGCCAGAACGGCTGTCAAGCTGCCGAGACGCCTCTCGGGATCGACACTCCGGGCCGCTGTTTTGCCTATCAGCGTCAATCTTGCCACATTTGCCGGCGCTTTGTGAACGCCGGTCGAATCCGGTAGCGCGGTGGAAAGTTGGCCGACGGATGAGGTTGACCCGATCTCCCGCACGCCGAGGCCTCGACTCCGTAGCGACGCGATACGGTGACGTTCGAGCCGAGACAGATACCGGCTCCCCCGATCGGCCTCGTTGACCCTCACCGGCGCCAGCCCACCTCTCTCGGCGCGCCACCGATATCCGGTCTTGCGAGTAACCCCGACACGGCGACACGCCTCGACCGTGCCCACACCCGACAAGATCAACTGCCAGTACTCGTCTTCGACAGCCAACTGCCGTTTGCGTCCTCGTCGTCCCATATCCAAGCCCTCCCCGTCTAGCACGAGTGTTGCGACAAGTACTAGAACCCAAGCGGTGATAAAGGGTCAGTATTCACCCGGTGGCGACATTCGATTCTCTGGTTGAGGTCGCCGTGCGGCTCGTTGACGCCACATTCATTGCTGTGACTGTGTACACAGTCTGGGCGAACGCGGGCGCAGACCGAGATCAGTGTTGCCCACGACCATACATACTCTCGCCCACGGTGACTGAAACGCGAATCTGGTGCCGGCAGCCTGATAACCCTGGGCGCACAGACTCGTCGATGCTGCCTATTCGGCAGAACCCGTCGGTGGTGACCCGCACGTCACAACGCTGGCCCGCATCTCTTCAGTTCGGCTGTCAGCCACCAGGTCGGCTGCATCCCCGAGAACCTGTTGGCTCCACTCTCCCTGATCCCCTTCTCAGTTGTCGGGTGTGTCGAGTCCTTGCACGTTTTCGACGCGGGTGAACGTTGCGGAGAATCTGGTGAGGCCCGCCTGGCCCGACAGTGTGGGGAGTATGTCTTGTTTGGCTTCGAGGAGGTCTCCGGTGTGGGGGCTGAAGATGAGGGTGAATTGTTCCTGGTGGTCATCGACAGCATATGTGGCTGCTACGGCGATTCCTGGGCGCCCGAGCGTGTCGGTGACATCGCCGACGAGTTCAATGTTTGGGATCTTGGCGGCGACTCGGTATGCGGCGGCGCGCTGTTGCGGCGTAGCTGGAGCAGTGGCAAGGAAGTTGGCGATCTGTTCGAGAAGTTCGGCGGACGCGGGGTACTGACTGTTGGCCCGCTCGAGGAAGTACGCTTGGAGTGCGTCAGGGTCGGCGGGCACCTGGCTGGGATCTTCGGCGAGTCCACCAGGCCCGGCGGTGTCATCGATGTTCCGTGTCAGAACGGGTCTGCCGTCGGCTTCCCATGCGGTCTGGTCGGCGGCCGTCGGGAATCTGAGGGCGCCGTACTGGACTCGTACACGTCCTGATCCGTCGGTTGCGATCCACGTCTCATGCGTCACCGACACCAGGGCCGCATAGGCAGGCTCGTTTCGGGAGGGGTCTTCGATGAGTTGTTCTCCGACTGCCCGCACGTAGACGAATCCGCCGACGGCGGAGACTGGCCCTCCCGGCACCGTTGTGGTTGTCTGGTTCTCGGCGATATGGGCGACTGCTTCGAGGGCACGGGCGGCAGGCGTC
>JAADGS010000018.1 GCA_013152275.1 Actinomycetota bacterium
CGCGCCTGGCACCTTGACCGGACGTCGGATCGAACAACAAAGGAGTGGCCATGCAACACGTCGTTCCCGTCGATCAGCTCGAGGACTACATCGGGCGTGATATCGGTGTCTCCGACTGGGTGACGATCGATCAGGCGCGCGTCGACGCGTTCGCCGACACGACCCTCGACCATCAGTTCATCCACGTGGACCCGGAACGGGCCAAGGCGACACCCTGGGGTACGACGATCGCCCAGGGGTTCCTGACGCTGTCGCCGGTTCCGAACCTTCTGTCCTCGACCGGCATCGTTCCCGAGGGGACCGTGATTGAACCCAGGGCTCAGGGGGGTCGCCACGACCCCCCTGAGCCCTGGGTTCAACGGAGAGGGCGTGTCGCGGGCCCCCGATCGGTACCATGTCGCAGACCCTCGCCAAACGGGACGGCGCCCAGTCTGGCGTCTGAACTCCCGGCAACGTCTACCCGGGTGGGCCAATGGGAACTTGTAGCGTCCTCGTCATCGACAACTACGACTCGTTCACCTTCAACCTGGTGCAGATCTTCGGATCGCTGGGATGCGCACCCATCGTGGTCAGAAACGACGCCGTGACACTGCGGGACGTGGAAGCGGCCAAACCGGATCGCATCGTCATCTCCCCGGGTCCGGGCACGCCCGACCAGGCGGGCATCAGCATCGCCACCATCGTCGAGTTCGGACCCAAGATCCCCACGCTTGGAGTCTGCCTCGGCCACCAGTGCATCGCGGAGGCCTACGGAGGCACCGTCACACGCGCCCGCCGGGTGGTACACGGCAAGACGTCGCACATCGTTCACGACGGTGCGGGCATCTTCGCCGGGCTTCCTTCGCCGTTCGAAGCGGCCCGCTACCACTCGCTCGTCATCGAAGAGGCCGACGTGCCGTCGTGCCTGGCCGTGTCGAGCCGCAGCGACGACGGCACGGTGATGGGTGTGCGACACCGCGAGTTTCCGATCGAGGGCATCCAGTTCCATCCCGAGTCGTTCATGACCGACCAGGGCCGTCGGCTCCTGGCCAACTTCGTGAGAACGTCCGGCCGATGAGACCCACCGAGCTGTCTGTCACCGTCGTCCCTCTTCCCGGCAGTCGCCCACTGGTGGAGTACTTCGAGACCGAAGCCGGACGCGGGCCCACATGCCTGCTGGATTCCAGTCGCCAGGACGCGGGACAAGGCCGCTACTCGTTCCTGGGCCTCGACCCGTACCTCGTGCTGACCGCCAAGGGCACGGCCGGACGCATCGCTCATCGCGGCGGTAGCGTCGAGGAGATCGACGGAGATCCCTTCGCCGTCCTCGGGGCGCTGCTCGCCGACAGGACGATCCGGCCGACCGAGCTGCCAACCGGCGCACCCCCGTTCCTCGGTGGAGCGATCGGTTTCCTCGGCTACGAGCTCAACCGGCGCCTCGAAGAACTGCCTTCGACCGTCCTCGACGACCTCGGCCTCCCTGATCTGGCCTTCTGCTTCTTCGACACGGTCGTGGCGCAGGACCACGCGACCGGCGTGACGAACCTGATCGTCACGCTTCCTCGGAGCGTCGACCCCGCACCGGTGATCGAGACGGCGCTGAGCCGTCTTGGCTCCGTGCGATCTTCCCGTGTCGGCGAGCGCGCCACGGACCGTGACTTCACCGCAAGTTTCACCCGGGCCGGCTACATCGACGCGGTGCGCCGGGTCAAGGAGTACATCTACGCGGGCGACATCTACCAGGCGAACCTGTCGCAACGGTTTCGCGCGCCCGTCGATGCGCCCTGGCAGCTGTACCGGCGCCTCCGATCTCTCAACCCGGCCCCGTTCGGCGCGTTCCTCGACTTCGCCGACTTCCAGGTGGCTTCCTCTTCCCCTGAACGATTCCTGCGGGTCGACGGACGCCACGTCGAGACGCGGCCGATCAAGGGAACCCGGCGCCGGTCGCAGGATCCGGCGGTGGACGAGCGGTTGCGAGAAGAGCTGGGAGCCAGCCCCAAGGATCATGCGGAGCTGTCGATGATCGTCGACGTGGAACGCAACGACCTGGGACGAGTCTGCGAGTACGGCAGTGTGCAGGTGGTCGAACATGCCGTCCTGGAATCGTATGCGACGGTGCACCACCTCGTCTCGACGGTGCGGGGCCGTCTCCGCCCGGGACTCGACGTCATCGATCTGCTGCGGGCATCGTTCCCGAGCGGATCGGTGACCGGAGCACCCAAGATCCGGGCGATGGAGATCATCGACGAGCTCGAACCGACGGCGCGCAGTGTCTACACGGGCGCCGTCGGCTATCTCGGTTTCAACGGAACCCATGAGCTGAACGTCGCGATCCGAACCATGATCATCCGTGACGGCTGGGGGTACGCGCAGGTCGGCGGAGGCATCGTCGCCGACAGTGACCCGCAAGCCGAGTACCAGGAGACGCTCGACAAGGGCGAGGCGATGTTCGAGGCGCTGCTGACGAGCGGGCGGCGATCATGACCGGCGAGCTGGTGTTCTTCGACGGGCAACTGGTGCCCCGCGACGAGGCCCGGGTACCGATCGATGACCGGACCGTGCTGTACGGCGACGGGGTGTTCGAGACGATCCGGGCGTATCGGGGCGTACCGTTCCGCCTCCACCGCCATCTGAAACGCCTCGAGACCGGGTGCCGGACGCTGCGTCTCGACTGCCCTGTACAGACCGGAGACATCGTCGCAGCCGTCGACGAGCTGCTTCGCGTCAACCGGCTCGAAGCGGTCGATGCCGTCGTGCGGATCACGGTCACCGGCGGTCGATCGTGCGGCCCCACCGGGCTCGAGCGCGCCGGCCCCTCGTCGCTCCTGATCACCGCGACGGACTATCACCGTCGCTCGCAACGTTCCGGAGGCGGGGTCTCCCTGGACATCTCGCCGATCCGGCGAGATCCTTCGTCACCACTGACGGGAATCAAGTCGACGAGTTTCATGAGCTCTCTGCTCGCCAAGCAGGCGGCTCGGGACGCCGGGGCGGACGACGCCGTGATGCTCACACCGACAGGGCATGTCTCGGAGGCGACTGCGGCCAACATATTCTGGGTGGCCGCCGGGGTGCTGTTCACCCCCGACGTCGGCTGCGGGCTGCTGCCGGGTATCACCCGCGAGGCCGTCATCGAGATCGCCACCGGTAAGGGTGTCGAATGCCGGTTCGTGACGAGCGGCATCGAGGAGCTACTCGGCGCGGACGAGGTGTTCCTGACCAACAGTCTCGTGGAGGTCGCGCCGGTGTCGGCGATCGCCGGGCGAACTTTCGCCGTTCCCGGACCGGTCACGACTTTGCTTGGGAAACGCTACGGAGACCTCGTACGCACCGCATCTCATTGAACCCAGGGCTCGTAGGGGTCGCCACGACCCCCCTGAGCCCTGGGTTCAACGTTCAGGGGGTGTCCGTTGGTGGTAGTGCTGCAGCGACTCGACGTCGGTCACGGCGTCATACCCCGATTGGAGACTCTGCGCGACTGCCAGGCCACCCTTGATGGTGGTGATGCACGGCACCTTGTTGCGGGTGGCGGCCCGCCGGATCAGGCCACCGTCCCCGCGGGCTCGCCGACCCCGTGGCGTGTTGATCACGAGGGAGATCAGGCCTTCCTCGACGAGGCGAACCGGATCCCACGGCCCGTCGCCGACCTTGTCGACGTGGGAGGCGGCGACCCCGTTGTGGATCAGGTACTCGCTGGTCCCGTGGGTCGCCAGGATGCGGAACCCGAGGTCGGCGAAGATACGGCCGACCTGCAAACCGGCCGGCTTGTCGCGGTCGGCGAGCGAAATGAACAGGGTGCCGTCGGTCGGTATCGCGTGACCGCTTCCCAGGAGCGCCTTCGCGTAGGCGGCACCAACGGAGCCGGCCAGCCCCATCACCTCTCCGGTCGCCCGCATCTCCGGTCCGAGAATCGTGTCTTCTGCGGGGAAACGAGGCCACGGCAGCACCGCCTCCTTCACCGCCACGAACGTGGGCGCCACGCCGTCTCGATCAGGGAGGAGACCGATGCCGCGAAGGTCGGCGAGGGTCTCGCCGAGCATGACCCTCGATGCCACCTTCGCCAGCGGTACGCCGGTCGCCTTGGACACGAACGGGATGGTTCTCGAAGCCCGCGGGTTGGCTTCGAGGACAAACACGTCCTCACCCTTGACCGCGAACTGGATGTTGAGCAGACCGCACACGTCGAGGCCTCTGGCCAGTTTCTCCGTGTAGTCGAGGATGCGTTCGCGAGCCTCGGGCGGCAGCGTCATCGGAGGCAAGACACATGCCGAGTCGCCCGAATGCACGCCGGCCTCCTCGACGTGCTCCATCACGCCGCCAACGTAGAGCTCATGACCGTCGAACACCGCGTCGAGATCCACTTCGGTGGCACCTTCGAGGAACCGGTCGATCAGCAGTGGCGCCTCGTTGAAGCCCGTCTCGTCGCCCAGCGAGTTACCGGCGAACTCGTCGAGGTACGTCGACAACTCGTCGCCCGTGTAGACGATGCGCATGGCCCGTCCCCCAAGGACATACGATGGCCGGACCAGAACCGGGAAACCGACGGTGTCTGCGATGTCCTGCGCCTGGGCGCGTGACATCGCCGTGCCGTGTGGTGGCTGGGGGATCTCGAGCCTGCCGCACAGGGCGGAGAATCGTTCCCTGTCCTCGGCGACGTCGATGGCGTCGGGCGATGTGCCGGCGATCGGGACGCCTGCCGCCTGAAGTGGACGGGCGAGGCGCAGCGGTGTCTGACCACCGAGCTGGACGACCACCGCGTGGGGCTTCTCCTTGTCGATCACGGCAAGGACGTCCTCGACGGTGAGCGGCTCGAAGTAGAGACGGTCGGAGGTGTCATAGTCGGTCGAGACGGTCTCCGGGTTGCAGTTGATCATGACGGTCTCGTAACCGGCGTCCTTGAGAGCGAGTGAAGCGTGGACGCAGCAGTAGTCGAACTCGATCCCCTGACCGATCCGGTTGGGACCCGACCCCAGCACGATGACGGTCCGGTCGCCGGGGGGAGGTGTCTCATCCTCCTCTTCGTACGTGCCGTAGAAGTACGGTGTCTGGGCCGCGAACTCGGCCGCACACGTGTCGACCGTCTTGAACGTGGGGGCGATGCCCCAATCTCTGAGCCTGGCCCGAACCGTCTGCTCGTCGTCGCCCCACAGGTAGGCGAGCTGCGCGTCGCTGAACCCCGCACGCTTGGCCGCCCGGGCGATCGCCGGCGCAGCCTCGGAGGCCTCGAGCTCGAGACGAAGCTCGACGATGCCGGCGATCTCGTCGATGAACCAGGGGTCGATCGACGTGAGGTCCGCCAGCCGGTCGACTTCGACGCCGCGCCGTAACAGCTCTGCGACCACGAAGAGCCGCCCGGGGGAGGGCACCGTCAGGCGGTCGAGAAGCACTTGGGTCTCGGCAGCCAACAGTTGCGTCTCGGCCGGATCGGCGTTCAATCCGACGTGGCCCGTCTCGAGGCTTCGTAACGCCTTCTGGAGCGCTTCGGGAAACGTGCGGCCGATGGCCATCGCCTCACCGACGCTCTGCATCGACGTGCCCAGCGCCGGTGGCACCGACGGGAACTTGGCGAAATCGAAGCGGGGAGCCTTGACGACCACGTAGTCGAGCACCGGCTCGAACGAGGCGGGCGTGACCCCGGTGATGTCGTTACGAATCTCGTCGAGGGTGTAGCCGACAGCGAGCAAGGTGGCGATCTTGGCGATGGGGAACCCGGTCGCCTTCGACGCCAACGCCGACGAGCGAGACACCCGCGGGTTCATCTCCACGATGATGCGGCGGCCCGTGGCCGGATCGACGGCGAACTGCACGTTGGAGCCGCCCGTCTCGACACCGATCGCTCGCAGGCAGGCGATCGCGTCGTCGCGCATCTCCTGGTACTCGCGGTCGGACAGGGTCATCGCCGGAGCCACGGTGACCGAGTCGCCGGTGTGCACACCCATCGGGTCGAGATTCTCGATCGAGCACACGACGACGGCGTTGTCGTTGGCGTCGCGCATCACCTCGAGTTCGTACTCCTTCCAACCGATGATCGCCTCTTCGACGATCGCCTCACGGACCGGTGAGGCGTCGAGGCCGGCCGTGACGATGGCGCGAAACTCGGCCTCGTCGTGGGCGATGCCGGTACCGCCACCCCCGAGGATGAAACTCGGACGGATCATGGCCGGATACCCGAGTTCGGCGACGGCCTCCAGCGCCTCGTCCAGCGTCTTCACATATGCGGATTTGGCGGTGCTCATCCCGATCGAGTTCATGATCGTCTTGAACCGTCCACGGTCCTCTGCCGCTTCGATCGCGTCGAGCCCGGCGCCGATCAGCTGAACGGAGTACTTTGTCAGCACGCCGAGACGGGCGAGTTCCATCGTGATGTTGAGAGCCGTCTGGCCGCCGAGGGTCGGCAGGAGGGCGTCCGGCCGTTCCCGGGCGATGATCATTTCGAGGACGTCGGCGGTGATCGGCTCGACATAGGTGGCATCGGCGAACTCGGGATCGGTCATGATCGTTGCCGGATTCGAGTTGACGAGCACGGTCCGATAGCCCTGCTCGCGCAGCACCTTCACGGCCTGGGTGCCCGAGTAGTCGAACTCGCATCCCTGTCCGATCACGATCGGGCCGGATCCGATGACCAGGACCGACCGCAGATCGTCGCGCCGGGGCATTACCTCACTCCCAGCATCGAGACGAAATCGTCGAAGAGGTGCTGTGCGTCGTTGGGGCCCGGGGCGGCCTCGGGGTGGTATTGGACCGAGAACGCGGCGATGTCCCGGCATGCCAGACCTTCGAGCGTTCCATCGTTCAGGTTCTGATGGGTCGCCACGACCGACCCGAAGGCGGATTCGACATCTCGCGGAAGGAGGTGAGGGCCGGGAAGACCTTCGCGGGTCGGCGGGTCCTGGTCGGTGAGCGACCAGAGGTCGACGGCGAACCCATGGTTCTGGGCGGTGATCTCAACCCGTCCACGGTCGAGAAGCCGCACCGGATGGTTGCCTCCGTGGTGGCCGAACGGCAGCTTGTACGTCGTCGCGCCGAGCGCAAGCCCGAGCACCTGGTGGCCGAGGCAGATGCCGAACACCGGGGTCTTGCCGAGGAGGCCGCGTACCGTTTCCGTCGTTGCGACAAGCGGCTCCGGGTCGCCGGGACCATTGGAGAGGAATACCCCTGAAGGATCCAACGCGAGCACATCCGCGGCCGGCGTCGTGGCGGGCACAACGTGAACTTCAAGCCCGTGGCCTGCCAGCGACGTGAGGATGTCCTTCTTGATGCCGAGGTCGATCGCGACCACCCGGCCGATCGGATCGCCGGTGGGGTCGATCCGGTACGGCTCGGCGGTCGTGACATCGTCACAGAGGTTACGGTTCGCCATCGACGGCGCCTCTCGCGCCGCCTGTGCGAGGTCGCCGATCGAAACGTCGGTACCTATCGCCGCCGGCATGGCGCCGCGATCCCGGACGTGTCGGGCGAGCCGCCTCGTGTCGACGTCGGTGAGGGAGACGACCCCCCGGCTCCGGAGCCACTCACGAAACGAGCCGGTCGACCTCCAATTCGAGTCTCTGCGGGCCATCGACCGGGTCACCAGCCCCGTGCAGTAGGGGCGGGGTGCCTGGTCGTCCTCCGGGCTGACGCCGTAGTTGCCGATGTGAGGCGCCGTCATCGCGACGATTTGGCCCGCGTATGACGGATCGGTCATGATTTCCTGATACCCGGTCATCGCGGTGTTGAACACGATCTCACCGGTGGCGACCCCGTCGGCGCCCACGGCGATGCCGGAAAAAACGGTGCCGTCGGCGAGCACGAGTGCGCCGGCGGTCATCGGAGAGTCTCGAACATGCTGCCCATCCTTTCCGGCCTCACGGGACCGGACTTAAAGACTGGTTGCACCGAGTATAGGGATCGCCATCATCGATCCCGCGCCACGGTGCGCTCGGGTGCCATCGGAGGCCGTGCACCTGCGGGCACTTTGTCTTCGGTTCTCGCCCCGGCGCGGACCTTGCCCACGATGTCGAACCTGCTGCTCGTGTTCACGCCTGTCGGCCGCGGCGTACGCTCCCGGGTCTACGAATCTCGATCGGCGCATGTCCCCTGGGTGTCCGGGTTGATGAACAGGCTGGTCGTGATCGAGATCGAGTCGCGGATCGAACGCGCGACCGGGCACTTGTCGGCGTGGAAGCCAAGCACCCGCTCCACCGTCTCGCGCTGTGCCTCTCGCACACCGGTGAGGGTGTAGGTGACGTGGATGCGTCGTACGACGAGTACGCCACCGTCGTCCTCGATCTCACCGACCACGTCGGCGGTGAGCACTCCGCCACTTGTGTTGATGCCACGCGCCTCCAGCGCGCCCCCGAAGGTCCCGGTCAGTCACCCGCCTGCGGCGGCGACCAGGTAGTCGATCGTGGTGGTCGCCTGCGGGTAGTCGTGCGGTCCCACTCCATAGTGGTGCGCGACCTCGGAGTGCAGACCGAACGTGGTCGGTTCTTCGCTGCCTGGCAGCCAGGCCCGCCGAATCGGGCCATGGAGCTTCTCGATACGGCTCTTCGAGCGATAGACGACGTTGTCACTCATGTGCTCACCTCTGGCGGCGAGCGTAGCGTGATGCGGATCGTTGGTCACGTGCCAGGGTGCAGAACCGTCGCGCCGCGTCGAGACGGCTTCAAGATCCGACCAGGCCTGTGCGAGCGTTACCAGATGAACGCGGCGGGCGGGTGATTACACGAAGAGTTGGATGTCTGCATCCGCTGCGAAGTCGAGGAAGGCGGCCGCTCCGGCGACATTGCACCCGTCGATGAGGTCCGACTCCTGCACGCCCATGATGCCCATCGATGTGGAGCAGGCGAAGAAGGTCACGTTCAGTGCCTGGTTCATCTCGATGAACTCGGCGATGGTCGGCATGTTGGCGTTCTTCATCCACTTTTTCAGCATGGTCGTGGCAGCCGTCGTCGCACCCGGAATCACACCGACCAGACTGGGTACCTGAAACGGACCGGACGGATTGGCGAGCGGTGCCACCTTGAGCTTGTCGAAGCGGTCCTTGTGCAGGATGTCGAGTCCGTAGAAGGTGAAGTAGATTCCGACTTCCCATCCGAGACTCGCTGCGGTCGCCGCCAGAATGAGTGGCGGGTACGCCTGGTCGAGGGTTCCTTTGGACGCGATCAGGGCCAGCCGTTTGCGGCGAGCCGTCTCCTCGGCGGTCTCGTGCTCGTGGGGGAGATCGGTCATGATGCAAGGCCCTTCTTGATGAGGAACACTTGGGTGTCGCCCAGATCGCTGGCCGAGATGAGCTCGTCGCCGCGTTGGCGGGCGAACGCAGGAATGTCGGCGAGGGAGCCGGGATCGGTGCAGACCAGTTTCAGCACCTGGCCCGGCTTGAGATACTTCAAGGCGACGGCCGCCTTGTAGACGGGAAGTGGGCAGAGCAACCCGTGCGTGTTGAGCGTCTCTGCAACTGGCAGTTGTGTCATGTCCTTAGTCCTTTGAAATCCGTGGCAGACCCTCGTCGCCGAGGGTGTCCGCGAAGTGATTTGTGTATGTGAAACCGGAGTCGAGAGATCCAGACGGTCGGGCCGAGGTCGTCGCGATGGCGGGCGCCGGCGCCGGCCGGTGCGATCCGGTTGAACCGTGCGAGCGGTGTCGGTCGCCCGGTCGGGGGAGTGGTGCTCGGACGCCTTCGTGGCGGTGCACGGTCCGACCGTTCGCGACATATATCAGTTGTACGGTCATGGATACCCCCTGGAGATGTGGTGCAACGAAAAGAACCCGCCCGACGTTCCGGCGCGAGATCTCCTGAACTACGTGAAGTGGATCGTTATGTCAGGTTCTGTCCGCATGCGCAGCGAAAGCTGCAACAACACTCGCATCTGGATTCATGACGACTCATCGACAATAAGTGTAAGACATCTCGTGGGTAATCGGGAGACATCGGAAGCGCCCCCGTTCTCGTGACGCTTGAGCCGGATAGTTCCAACGAAGCGTCACGAGAACTCAGAGAGGTGGAGGAAGTCCTTGACCTCGAGCCTCGGTAAGACCAGGTGGAAGAAGGTCGGCATGGATCGCAGCCCCTCGTCGGTTGGGATGAACCGCGGGTCGGTCATCTCCATGATCCGACCACGAGTCTCCAACCGGCAACCGCCTGCGGCGATGACGTTTTTCACCCAGTCGGTATCGCGTCCGTAGGTGAGGGCGATGATGAAGCCGTCGCCGTGGGGGATCACACCGACCGGCGTCGTGTATTGGCGTGCCGATTTCCGGCCGACGTGGTGCACGACACCGAGGAGAGGCGCCACCTTGGCGACTGGTCCGACCACTTTGTTCGTGAAACGGCGGTTGAACTTCGCAAGGGATTTCGAGAGCGGCACGGCGCGAGTTTACCGCTGAGGCTCGGAAGACGAGGGCGGCGGCTCAAGGTCCATCGCCCTGAGGCCGAAGCATCATGATCGACAAAGGGGCAAGGTGACACCATCCTGGCAGGAGCTCGTTCGAGCCCGCATGCAGAAGGAAATCGCCGAATGGCGAGAGGAAGGTCGGCGTGCCGACCAGCCCAGCCTCCCACTGGTTCTGCTGGGCGTCGACGGAGTGATCACCGATCTCTCGGCGCGTAGATCTGAGCAAGATCCTGACGTGGAGCTGCCGGATCCGCCGATTCCGGAGTACATGTCCGGTCTGGTCGGGCATATTGCCGATGTCGCCGAGGTCTGGTGGTGCAGCACCGACGATCAAGACTCGCTCGACGATCTCTGCAACTTCCTCGGACTCCGAACGCTGCCCGCCGTGGCCCTGGGTAGCGAGGAGATGTCGGATGCGAGCGTGCGCCGTCTGCTCTGGAGCGCCGATGCCGGTGGGCGTGCCACGTATTTCATCGATGACTTCGCCGGCGTGGTGCCGGCGCGTCTGCCCGACGGCACGGTCGTGATCGATACGGCCGCCGACATGGTGTTGCGGCCCGAACGGGTCCCTTCGGAGCTGCGCGCCGGATAGGGCTTCGGGCCAGAGTTCGCGCGAGGCGACCTGAATATCACTGAACCCAGGGCTCAGGGGGGTCGTGACGACGCATACGAGCCCTGGGTTCAACGAGACTCCGCCGTCGAGGACTCACAGCGGCCTCTGTTCAAGGATCTTGGGGAACTGCCGATGGCTGAGTGATGGCATCTCGAACCATGAAACTCCGCTACTCGGGCACATGCAGCAACTGTGGACGGTCACTCGACAAAGGCAGTGAGGCGCGGTGGGACGCGACGACCCGGATGGTCACATGTCTGGACTGCGTGGGCGGGATGTTGCCTCCAGATCCGTTCGCGCTGCCGGTGACGGAGCACGCTCCGGGCACCTCGGCGCAGGCCGAGCACGACCGGAGACAGGAGAAACGGGAAGCAAAGGTCCGCGCTGCGCATCCAAAACTGGGCGGCCTGCTCTTGGCAGTCGCCGGTGAACCTCAATCCGAGGCGGCATGGGCCAAGGGGGCTACGGGCGAGCGTCGAATCGGTGCGTTTCTCGACTCGGTCGAAGGTGTGTGGACGCTGCATGATCGAAGGGTGAGAGGTTCGAAAGCGAACATCGATCATCTGGTCGTCGCGGCGTCGGGCGTGTGGATCGTCGACGCCAAGAACTACAAGGGGAGACTGCAGCGCCGCAACGCCCACAAGTTCACCGTCAACGGTCGAGACCGGACGAAGCTCGTCCCTCCGGTCCTCAAGTACATGCGACAAGTGCGAGAGATCGTCGGGGAGGATGTTCCGGTGCGGGGAGCACTGTGCTTCATTGGTGTCGACGTGGGGATCGTCAGCCGGCCGTTCGAGATCGATACCGTCCACGTGCTGTGGCCACGCGCTCTCAAGCGGGCTCTCGGGCAGGAAGGCCCGATCGATCGTCGTCGCCGGTCGGAGCTGGCAGGACTGCTCGACCGGTCCCTCGTGTTGGCGACCTGAATATCACTGAACCCAGGGCTCAGGGGGGTCGTGACGACGCATACGAGCCCTGGGTTCAACGAGATCGCGGTCGGTGGCGGTTTCTGGGACGCCGGTGCAGCGGGAAGAGGTCCGTCCCCCGCGACGTCACAGCCCTCGGGTGTTGAGTTCGAGAGCGAGCGAACGGACGGTGCGGATCCGGTCGATGACCTCCTCATCGCGTGTCGTCGCAGGCAGGACGACTCCCTTTCGTGTCTCCCATCGTCTCGCGACGGCATCGGGTGGTTCCGCGGTGAGTAGCGACGTCGCTTGGGCCGCGGCGCCCAGTGCCACCAACTCCTGTGCGTCCGGCACCTGGACGGATCGGCCGCCGAGAGATCGTATGACGTTGCGCCATGTGGCTCCCCTGGCGCCACCACCGACGACGACGAGCGGCGCATCGGCACCGACCCCGGAAGATCGATCGTCGATCTCGTCGAGCGCGTCGAGCAACGAGAACACGGCGCCCTGATAGGCGGCCAGGAGAATCTCCGACGGGTCGGTCGTATGTCGGAGACCGAATACCGACCCGGCGGCGTCTGGCAGATTCGGGGTTCGTTCTCCATCGAAGAACGGGAGGACGACGACGTCCGTGCGGGGTGCGACGGCTTCACGATCGAGCCCGAACCAGCCGGCGATCCGGTCGATCACGAGGGTGCAGTTCAGCGTGGCGGCGAGTGGCAGAAAACGTCCCGTCGCGTCCGCGAAGCCGGCAACGGTGCCCGAAGGGTCCACCGTTCGAGACTCGGATGTGAGAAAGGCCGTTCCCGAAGTGCCGAGACTGATGACCGGCACACCCGACTCCAGACCCAGGCCCACTGCGGCCCCGGCGTTGTCGCCTGCACCGGGACCGACGGGTATGCCGGGGCGCAGACCGAGGTGTTCTGCGGCGACACGCGTGACGTCACCGGCCCGCTCCTGCGGTCCGAGCACTGTCGGCAGCATGCCCGTGGTGAGTTGCAGGGCCGCCATGTCCAGGACTTCCTGCGAGTACGTTTCGGTCTTCGTCGACCACCAGGCGGTTCCCGAAGCGTCACTCCGATCGGTCACGCCGTTCCCGGTCAGTCGTTCCGTCAGGAAGTCGTGGGGGAGTCGGATGGCGTGCGCGGCCGCTGCAACGTCCGGCTCCACCCGTCGAAGCCACGCCCATTTCGTCGCAGTGAAGGAGGCAACCGGCACGATCCCGACATGTTCGGCCCACCAACGGGCGCCGCCGGCACATTCGATGAGACCGGAGGCGTCAGGAGCGGATTGCGTGTCGTTCCAGAGCTTCGCAGCTCGCAGTGGGTTTCCGCTGCCGTCGAGGACGACCAACCCATGTTGTTGGCCTGCCACCGAGATCGCCGCCACCTCGGAAGCCAGACCCGTCTGAGCGAGCGCATCCTGGAGGGCGGTCCACCAGATCTCCGGATCGGTCTCTCGTGCCCCATCGGTTCCTGTGACCGTGTGCTCCGAGCGCCCGACCGCCGCAACGCGTCCTGTGTCGCTGTCGAGGAGCAGCGCCTTCGTGGATTGGGTCGAGCAGTCGATTCCGGCGACCAACGGCATGAAGGTGCTCCTTTCGGATGAATCGTAGACGTGTGACGTTCGGCCGGTCATGCCCATGCCGGGTCGTCACACAAGGAGAGCGGACAAGAGCGTAGGCTGACACTTACCCGCATCGAGAAGGAAGAAGTGGATGAGTAACTACACCCCCCGCCCCGAGCACAAGTTCACTTTCGGCCTGTGGACCGTGGGTAATACCGGCCGGGATCCGTTCGGCGAGGCAACCAGGCCCCCACTCGATCCGGTCGACTCCGTTCACCGCCTGGCAGACCTGGGCGCGTACGGGGTGAGCCTCCACGACAACGACCTCGTTCCTTTCGGTGCTACGCCTGCGGAGCGAGAGTCCGCCGTCAAACGATTCCGGAAGGCGCTCGACGAGACCGGCATGAAAGTGACGATGTCGACGACGAACCTCTTCGGCCATCCGGCCTTCAAGGACGGCGCCTTCACCTCCAACGATCGGGGGGTTCGACGGTTCGCGATCGCCAAGACCATGCGGGCCATCGACCTTGGCGCGGAGCTCGGTGCCGGGATCCACGTGTTCTGGGGTGGCCGCGAAGGCTCGGAGTCGATGGCGGCCAAGCCTGCCGACACGGCACTCGACCGCTACCGGGAGGCCATGAACTTCCTCGCCGACTATGTGATCGACAACGGCTACCCGACTCGCTTTGCGCTCGAACCGAAGCCCAACGAGCCGCGCGGTGACATGTTCCTGCCGACTGTCGGGCACGCGCTCGCCTTCATCGAGACGCTCGACCATCCCGAGATGGTCGGCGTCAACCCGGAAGTGGCCCACGAGACGATGTCCGGTCTGAGCTTCTACCACGCGGTCGCGCAGGCGATCTGGTCGGGCAAGCTGTTCCACATCGACCTCAACGCGCAGAAGATCGGTCGATTCGATCAGGACCTCCGCTTTGGTTCCGAAGGCATCAAGGACACGTTCTTCGTCGTCAAGCTTCTCGAAGAATCGGGCTACGGCGGTCCGAAGCACTTCGACGCACACGCGTATCGTGTGGAGGACGGCGACGGAGTCTGGGAGTTCGCCGCCGGCTGTATGAGGACGTACCTGATGCTCGCCGAGAAGGCCGGTCGCTTCGCCGAAGACCCGGAGATTCAGGCTGCGCTCGCAGCCGCGAGCGTGCCCGAGCTTGCCGAGGAGACGGCCGGCGGATACTCTCGGACATCTGCCGACGCACTGCTCGCCGAGACGTTCGACCCTGATGCACTGGCTCGGCGCGGGTACCACAACGAGCGGCTCGACCAACTCGTCATGGAACTCATCATGGGCATCCGCTGAGGGCTGTCTTCCCTGGAGGACTAGGATCACCGAGTCGAATTCTGGCCGCATCTACGCATGAGCCAGGCGCAAGGGAACCAGGGTTCCAAACGGGCGGGTTCTACGACCCGCCGTAAACGGACGGGTCTCGTAACACGTCGAAACAGGCGGGTTCGTGATACGTCAAAACAGGAAGGAAACAAGTATGGGACCATTTAGAGGAAAACGATGGATTCTCATCGTCGCGGTTCTCGCAATGGTTGCCGCTGCGTGCAGCAGCGGTTCAAGCGGAACGACGGCGACCACCACGGCGGCCACCACGGCGGCCACGACGGCCACGACGACGGCCACGACGGCGGCCACGGTCGAAGAAGGCAGCATTTGGGTGCTGCTCCCTGATAGCGCGTCCTCCTCCCGTTGGGAGACGGACGATCGCCGCTACTTCAAGGCAGCGTTCGAAGACGCAGGTGTCAAGTACAAGATCGTCAACGCACAGGGCGACCCGTCCCAGCAGCAGCAGCAGGCCGAGCAGGCCATCGCTGCCGGAGCGAAGGTGATCCTGCTGGTGAATCTCGACTCGGGATCCGGTGCGGCGATTATCGCCGAAGCTCGTGCAGCCGGCGTGTCGATGATCGACTACGACCGGCTGACCATCGAAGGTCCGGGCGCCGATGTGTACGTCAGCTTCGACAATGTCAAGGTCGGCGCGACGATGGCGGAGATTCTCGAACCTGCCATCGATGCTCTCGGTCTGGCGAAGCCGCGCATTGTCATGCTCAACGGTGCACCGACCGACAACAACGCGACGCTGTTCCGTCAGGGCTACTACGAGACGGCCGTGAAACCGCGTGTCGCCGCCGGCGACTGGGTGCTCGTTGCCGATCAGGCAGTGCCGAACTGGGACAACCAGGAAGCGTTGACGATCTTCGAGCAGATCCTCGTGGCGGCCAATAACGGGGTCGACGCGGTCTTTGCCGCCAACGACGGTCTGGCCAACTCGGTGATCACGGCCCTCAAGTCCGCTGGGATCGGCCCGATGCCGGTCAGTGGGCAGGATGCCACGGCCGCCGGGCTGCAGAACATCCTCTCCGGATGGCAGACGATGACGGTGTACAAGCCGATCAAAGCCGAGGCCAATGCCGCCGCAGGCGCGGCCATTGCGCTGCTGAAAGGCGAGCCGCTGGACGGCGTCAAGGGCGATTTCACTCTGACGACGATCAACAACGGGACGAACGATCTTCCGTTCATGGCGCTGACGCCGGTTGGCGTCACCAAGGACAACATCAAGGAGACGGTCATCGCAGACGGCTTCCGTACCTGGGACGAGATCTGCGTCGGTGAGTTCGAGCAGTACTGCCCGGCAGACCGCTAGACGAATCGACGAGACACGATGATGAGGCCTCGGCGGTGCGCGTACTACGCTCCCCGCCGAGGCCTTGTCGCGATAGGAGTTACCCGAGATCATGACTGATTCGCCCATCTTGGAGTGCAGGGGAGTCTCCAAGCATTACGGTGCCGTCCAGGCCCTGTACAAAGTCGATTTCGAGGTCCGAGCCGGTGAGGTCATGGCGCTCGTGGGCGACAACGGCGCCGGAAAGTCGACCCTGATCAAGGGCATCGCCGGGATCTTCCCCTTCGACGAGGGCGAGGTTCGCTTCGAAGGTGAGAAGGTCGACATCACAGGTCCGCGGGACGCGGCAGCTCTCGGAATCGAAGTGGTGTATCAGGATCTCGCTCTGGCCGACAACCTCGACGTCGTCGCCAACATGTTCCTGGGTAGAGAGCGGGTGCAGAAAGGGCTCATACTCGACGAGGCGAGCATGGAGCGTTCCGCAGAGGAGACGCTCGCCAGTCTCTCGGTCACGTCTCTCCGCCGGGTCCGTCAGGTGGTTGCCGGGTTGTCCGGTGGTCAGCGACAGTCGGTGGCGGTCGCGAAGGCGGTGATGTGGAACAGCAAGGCCGTGATCCTCGACGAGCCAACGGCAGCGCTCGGGGTCGCGCAGACCCGACAGGTCCTCGACCTGGTGCGCAGGCTCGCCGATCGTGGCCTGGGTGTTGTGCTGATTTCGCACAACCTTCTCGATGTGTTCGAGGCTGCCGATCGGATCACCGTGCTTCGTCTCGGCCAGCAGGTCGGCGTATACGAACGATCCGAAACGACGCAGGAAGAGATCGTCTTTGCCATCACTGCCGGATCCGTGAATCAGGTGGCCGAGGAGCAGGTCTCATGAGCGCCGGCGAGCCCGCAGACCGGGTCACCTCCAATACGGGCACGGGGATGGTGCAAACAACCTTCACCGAATATGCGGCGTCGTGGTGGTCGAACGTGCGCAGTGGCGAGTTGGGATCCCTGCCGATCATCGTGGGGCTCGGCGTCATCGTCGGCATCTTCGGGAGTCTCGACAGTACGTTCTTCGCCGCGCGGAACTTCACCAACCTTCTCCTTCAGATGGCCGGGCTCGCGGTGATCGCCATCGGCGCGGTCTTCATCCTGCTCCTCGCCGAGATCGACCTCGCGGTCGCCTACGTGAGCGCCGTCGGCGGTGTCGTGATGACGATGCTGCTCCGACCCGGCGATCCGGGCTGGCCCTGGTGGCTCGCCATCGGTGTGGCGCTCGCCGCCACGACGCTCATCGGCATGATTCATGCGCTGATCGTGACGAAGGCCGGCGTGCCGTCGTTCGTCGTGACGCTGGCCGGGTATCTGACCTGGTCCGGTGTCGTCCTCATACTGACCACCACGTACTCCACGGCGGGTACGATTCTCATCCAGGAGCCGGTTGCCGTCGGCATTGCCGGCAACTTCCTCAGCCATCTTTGGGGATGGATCCTGGCGGGAGTCGCGATTGTCGGGTATCTGTACCTCGAACTGTCCAAGGCGAGGACGCGCAGTCGTCGTGGTCTTCTTCGGAAACCGATGGCGATGATCGCCCTGCAAGTCGCCGTGGTCGCGGTCGGCAGTCTTGGTGCCGTGTACTACGCAAACCAGGACCGCGGCGTGCCGATGGCGACGCTCATCCTGTTGATTGCTCTGGTGTTCTGGACGTTCGTCACGAACCGCACCCGTTTCGGACGTCACATCTACGCCGTTGGAGGCAACCCGGAGGCGGCTCGACGGGCCGGCATCAACGTCGACAGAGTTCGGATTGCGGTCTTCATGATCGGTGGACTCATGGCCGGTGTAGGTGGCATCATCCTCGCATCCCGACTTCGCTCCGTGGCCACGAATACGGGCGGTGGGAGCCTGCTGCTCAACGTGATTGCCGCAGCCGTCATCGGCGGCACGAGCCTGTTCGGTGGGAAAGGCCGGGTCGTGGACGCCCTTCTGGGCGCGGCGGTGATCGTGTCGGTGAACAACGGCATGAACATGCTCGGGTTTGCTGCCGGAACGAAGTTCGTGATCACCGGCCTCGTTCTGCTCGCGGCCGTGCTCGTGGACGCACTGTCCAAGAAGGGTCGTGCTTCTCGCGGTATGGCGTGATGGCCCGGCCGGCGGGTCGGCGCCGAGTGCCTCCCGGAACGGGATGCCGTTCATGGATCGGGCGCGCACTTTGGCCACAACGGAAAGAGACGGCCGTTTCCGACAACATGGAGGCATCATGAACGACATCACCGGTACGGTCGCTGCGATCACAGGAGCGACGTCGGGTGTCGGCGCTGCAACGGCGAGAGCTCTGGTCGCGCAAGGTGCACGTGTTGCGATCGGCGCCAGACGCCGTGAGCGACTCGATGCCCTCGTCACCGAACTCGGAGTGGGGAACGCAGTCGCCGTCGAGATGGATGTGCGCGACCCTGAGGGTTCCCACCGGCTCGTCGAAGCTGCCGTCGAGGAATACGGGCGTCTCGACGCCCTGGTCGCGAGCGCCGGAATCGGGGCGTACGGCGGGATCATGGATCTCACCGACGAGCAGCTCCAGGAGATGATGGACACAAACGTTGCGGGGACCGTGTGGGCGATTCGGGCAGCGGTCCCGGCGCTCCTCGAGGCCGGGGGCGGCGATATCGTCACCGTCTCTTCCGTCGCAGGGCTGCGCGGCGCCGGGGACGAAGCGGTGTATGCGGCAACGAAGTTTGCCCAGGTGGGTCTCGCCGGAGGCCTCGACAGAGAGCTGCGCGCAAAGGGCATCAGGGTGAGCACCATCTGCCCGGGAGGTATCGCAACCGAGTTCGCGATGGGTGCCGGACGTACGCCGGACATGCCCGGCCTGGCCGACATGCTGCGTGCCGAGGATGTCGCGGAAGCCATCGTGACGGTGCTGCGCCAGCCAAAGACCATGCGGACGCTGGTGTGGTCGATGCGCAGCATCCATGAGGACGACTGATTCGGGGTCTGCAGATAGGCCAAGAGGGCCCATACCTGCGAACCCTGGGTTCGTAGGGGTCGTGGCGACCCCCCTGAGCCCAGGGTTCAACGTTTTAGCGGGTTCGGAGGTCTTTTGGCAGGTGTTCTCTGTCGTTGAAGGTGCGGAGCGAGAAGACGTGCCCACCGGCGAGATTGATTGCCCGGAGGCGTGCGATCGAGGCGTGATACAGGATGAATCGTTCCCACTCCCACGGGGTCGGGTCTGCGCCGAGGAGGAATCCGAGCGCCACCGCATTCGTGCCGCCATGTGCCACGATCACGACCCTTCCGGGCTCACCGGAGAAACGCCAGAGGTGTCGGTGCGCCGGCTCGGGTCGAATCCCGCGCTCGTCGAGAATGCGGAGCAGCGCGTTCGTGACCCGCTCGTGAAAGTCCCGGAAGCTCTCGCCACCTTCGATGCCGTTCCACCACTCTTCGGGGGAACGGTCACGACCCTCGGTGAAGATACGCTGCACGGTCGCCTCGAGCATGCCGGACCAATCCGGCATGTGGATCTCGACCAGGTCGGGGATCGTCACCGGTTCGATACCGGTCAACGCGGCGAGGGGCTCGGCAGTCTCCTGGGATCGGATGGCCGGTGAGACGAGGATTTCGCGAACCGGCCGTTCCTCGGCGGCGAGGCGCTCTGCAGTGAGCAACGCCTGGCGCCTTCCGAGTTCGGTCAAGTGGGGGTCGATCTGGGACACGCCATCGACCGCCCACCTCGGTTGGCCGTGTCGTATGAAGACCAGTTCCATCGGCGGGAGGTTAGGCCCAAGTTCGTGTTTCGACGTACCGTATCCCGGCTCGAGACCGCTGCTGCGGTTGAACCCAGGGCTCAGGGGGGTCGCCACGACCCCTACGAACCCTGGGTTCAACGGTTTGGGGGGTGCTTCAGCCGATCAGGTAGGTGCCCGTCCCGACGGCGATCAGGTCGCCGGAGTCGTTGCGCAACTCCATCCGGGTGACGGCCACCTTGTTCCCCGCCCTGAGCGTGTACGCGGTCGCCTCGAACCTCGCGCCCACTCCTGGCCGAAGATAGTCGACACGCATATCGATCGTGCCGAGATGGGCGAAGCGCTCGGCCATGGTGGACGTATGGTTGCCGACCGCCGCGCTGATCGCAGACATCCCTCCGGCCACATCGAGGGTGGCCGAGATGACTCCGCCGTGGAGGCTGCCACGTGCGAAATTCCCGATGAGATCATCCCGCATCTCGAAGGTGAGGGTCGTACGATTCGGTCCCAGATCACCGAGCTGCAGGCCGAGCACCCGGTTGAACGGGATTTGGGCCTCGACGGCCCTCGTCAGATTGGCGAGATCGTTGGAGTCGTTCATGTAGGCGATTGTATGCACGGTTCGGGCCGGCCCGGCGCCGGGCCAGATTCAGCCCGGACCGGGGCCAGATTCAGCCCGGACCGGGGACGGACCCAGCCCAGATCCACGCCGGATTCGGCCCAGATCCGGGCCAGGCCCACGAGAAGGAACCGACTCCGCCACGGTCGGGGCCGGCCGGCGTTCGCTTGCAGGAACGTCGCCTGGCGCAGGGCACCCGGCGGGGCGGTATCAGCTCGTTCGGTCCCGGGAGGGCTCAGCCGACGCGTCGGCGCAGACGAAGCATCCAGAACAGCGCGGCGCCGCCCACCGCCCCGGCGAGTGCGGCACCCGACACGACGGGCGTGGGACGGGGCAGGGACGCCAGACGTGTGCGGATCGTCACCGGCCGCTCGAAGCGCAGGATCTCCCACCCCCGCTCCTCTGCAACCTTGGCGAGTTCCTTGTCCGGGTTGACCGCCACGGGGTGCCCCACCGCTTCCAACATCGGAATGTCGGTGTGGGAGTCCGAATAGGCGAAGGACTCCTCGAGTGAGATGCCTTCGCGTTCGGCAAACTTCTCGATCGCCTCCGCCTTGCCCTGACCGTAGGCGTAGAACTCGATCTCGCCCGTGTACCGGCCGTGGTTGTCGACCGCGGCTCTCGTCGCGATGATCCGATCGACACGGAGATGGGAGGCAAGTGGCTCCACGATCTCCTCTGCGCTCGATGAGACGATCACGACCAGTCTTCCGGCCTGAAGGTGCTCGTCGATGATTACGAGCGCTTCGGCGAACACGAGTGGTGCCACGACCTCGTCGACCGTCTCTCTGGCGATATTGCGTAGCTGTTGTTGATCCCACCCCTTGATGATCGCCATCATCTCTCCCCGGGCCCGCTCCATCTGGTCGTGGTCTGCTCCGAACATGCGGTACGAGATCTGCGCGAGCCCGGCCTTGAGGAGGGCGCGACGATTCAGCAGGCCCGCCTTGTAGAGGGGGCGGCCGAAGGCGAGCGTCGACGACTTGGCGATGATCGTCTTGTCGAGGTCGAAGAAGGCGGCTGCGGTCACGGGTTGATTCTACGTGTCGATGGGGGATCGTCTGTGTTCGGCACGGGCGGTTCCCGGTCCGGAATCCACCATTCATGCCACATTCGCGGCCCCGTGACAAGGGGTTGTCCTCGCTCTTGCCGGCGCATACGTTGCTCAACGAGAGCAAGGAGTGATGTGCCGGTTCTGTGCGTCCGAACAGAACAAGATGGCCTGCTGTCGGCGATTGCGCCGATCGGTCTCGCCGCGGCGGTCGAAACTGCGCTCGTCGTCGACCTCGATCCGGAAGGTCCCGACTATCGGGGTGAGACATCGCTTGCCCGTCTCGTCGCAGACGGTCCGACACGCCGGGATCTGCATCCGTCGAGAAGAGGTGTTGCCGTTCTGCGCAACGGCGGGATCGCCTACCAGGAGGCGGAGCAGGTGCTGGACGCACTGAGTGAGGGCTGGCCGCACCTGGTGCTGCGGCTTCCGGCGCGTGGCCTGTCGGTTCGATACGCGCCGGTCGTCCCGGGGGCACTCGCCATCGCGCAGAAGGGCCCCGCCGTATTCCAGCGAGCCGGATTTCGACTGAAGCCGCCCGCGCCGGGACCTGTGCTTCCAGCGCCGTCACGACGCACGGTCGGCGGGTTGCTGCGCGGCCAGGTCGATTCGCACAGCCGTTGGATCCGCGCCTGGCGCGGCATCTGGGAGCTGCCATGGATGTGAGACGGCGGATCATGGGCCGTCTGCTCGCATCCGACATTCCATTGGAACGCGCTGCCGTGACCAGGGCAGCCACGGCGATACTCCGAGATGAGGCACCGCTCGCCCCGCCGGGGACCGCCCTGCAGGTCGCCGACGCGCTCGTCGGGCTGGGCCCGCTCGAGGCGCTTCTGCGGGACCCTGCGGTCTCCGACGTTCTCGTGAACGGTCCCGAGGACATCTGGGTCGAACGCTCCGGCGGACTGTCGCGCTCCGACGTCGTGTTCGCCGACGATGCCGAGATCGTCGCCGCGGTCGAACGGGTCGTAGGTCCGCTCGGGTTGCGGATCGATCGGGCATCGCCGATGGTGGATGCGCGGCTCCCTGACGGCAGCCGCCTCCACGCGGTCGTTCCTCCTGCCGCGGTCGATGGCCCGATCCTCGCCGTTCGACGGTTCACCGCGGCCGTTCCCGATCTCGATGCGCTCATCGCCGCCGGGTCCATTCGCAGGGAAGCCTCCGAACTGCTTCGGGCTGCGGTCGGGAATCGGGAGTCGATCGTCATCTCCGGGGGCACCGGCACCGGCAAGACCACGCTGTTGAACATCCTGTCGACCGAGATCGCGGGATCCGAACGGATCGTGACGGTGGAAGACGCCGCCGAGCTGAGGCTGAGCGGCCATGTCGTTCGTCTCGAGGCGAGACCCGCGAATGCAGAGGGAGCAGGGGAGGTGTCGCTGCGAGAACTCGTTCGGTCCGCACTGCGTCTCAGACCCGATCGGATCATCCTCGGTGAGGTCAGGGGGCCCGAGGCGCTCGACATGATCACCGCCATGAACACGGGGCATCGCGGCTCGATGTCGACGGTGCATGCCAACAGTCCCGAAGAGGCGATGTGGCGTCTGGAGACCCTTGCGCTCTCCGGTTCCCGGCGGGTCTCCGAGGTCACCGTGCGGCGGCAACTCTTCGCGGCGATCGACTATGTCGTCCAGGTCGAGCGCCAGGCCGGTGGACGTCGAGTGGCCACGATCGTGAAGGTCGCGGGAGAAGCGCTCGATCAGGTGTACGCATGCTGACGGCCGCCGGTCTCGCCTGGGGGTTCGTGTCGGGTGTCCCCGTTGTCGTACTCGCTCTCGCCGGCCTGGCGGTGTACGAGCCGGGTCTGGCGCTGGGAGTGATCGCCGGCCTGACGGTGTTCGGTCGATACCAGGCAAGGTCCGAGGAGTACGAGGGGGCGTTCCTGCAGGCCGTCGCCGCAGAGTTGCGAGCAGGCGCGGGTTTGCGGCTCGCCCTTGCCGATGCGTCCGAGCGCGTCCCGGCGACGTCACTCGCTCCGGTTGCCAGGCTGGCCAGGGCCGGCCGCCCCCTCGACGAACTCGCCGGCGCGCTCTCCACCGGCCTCGAACGACACGGTGCGCTCACGGCGGCAGCGGTGCGCATTGCCGGCATCACCGGGGGCCGGGTTGCGGATACGTTCGACGAACTTGCGCTCCTGGCAGCCGAAGATGCGCAGATGGAGGGGGAACGTCGCGCCGCGACGGCTCAGGCCCGAATCTCCGCGTGGATCGTGGGAGGCCTGCCGGCTGCGTATCTCGCCTACTCCGCAGGCAGTGGCCGTCTCGCCACGCTGTGGAACGCAGGGACGGTCGGTGTGGTGGTCCTCGGTGTCGGCGGCCTGTTCTTGTTGAGTGGCGTGGCGGGGATCGTGCTCATGGTGCGGAGGGCAGACCGATGATGCTGGCGGCGCTCGTGGTCGCCGGTGCCGTCACCCTCGCCGAGACGGTCTCGTTGCCTCCTCTCAGGATGCCCGGCCGGCGCCGTCGCAGTGCCGTCGATGTCGGATCGACGGCCAGGATGCTGTTGATCGGGCTCAGTGCCGGTCTGTCGCTCGCTTCGGCGATGGAGGCCGCCGCCGACGAGCTGGGCCCGGAGTCGGCCGCCGAGTTGCGCCTGGTGTTGCGGCGGGCTCGCGTCGTGGGGCTCGCGACGGCGTTGGCGACCACCGACGGGAGCTCGATGCGCCTGTTCCACCGTCTCGCTCGTGCACACATGACCGGGGCGCCCACCATCGGAACGATCGCCGCGTTCATCGAAGAGCATCGCACGGCCCAACGCGCCGCGATCCTCGAGAGGCTCCGGCGTCTTCCAGTCACGTTGACGGTTCCGCTGGCGCTGCTCATCCTTCCCGGATTCGTTCTGCTCACGCTCGGCCCCACGGTTGCCAACATCGTCCAACAGCTCGTTGGAGGGTTGCTGTGATTTCGTTTCCCCCCGCGTCGGCCGGCAGCCGGCATCGAGAAAGGAGCATGGATGCTCTGGTTGTGGAAATGGTTCGCTCTGCGAGAAGAAGGGCAGGGGACCGTCGAGTATGTGCTCGTGATCCTCGCCGCTGCGGCGATCGCGCTGTCGTTGATTCAGTGGGCAAGTCATACGAGCTTGCTCCCCGGTCTGTTCGGGACCGTGTTGAAGAAGGTCATCGGCCTGGCGAAATGAGCGAGAACGGATCGGCGGCGGTCGAGTTCGCGCTCGTGCTGCCGGTCGTTCTGCTGGTTCTGCTGGCGGTGACGCAGGTCGCAGTCGTTGCCCGCACCCAGCTCGAGTTGGCGAACGCCGCCCGAGAAGGAGCCAGGCGTGCAGCGACCGCTCCTGATCCTGCCGAAGCCGTCGACGCGGTCCGGCGTGCGCTCGATCCCAAGATCGCAGCTCGCGTCCGTGTCCAGGTGCGACGTCCCCACGTCGTGGGACGGCCCGCAGAGGTCACGGTCATCCTCCCTGTGCGCCTCACCGGGCTCGCCGGTATGACGGTGCGTCTGCGATCGAGCGCGGTGATGCGCGTTGAACGATGAGGCGGGGGCAGTCACGATCGTGCTGGCGGGTGTCGTCTTTGCCGTCTTGGTCCTGGGACTCGTGATCGCCGGAACCGGGCAGGTGCTCGCTGCCCGGTTCCAGGCGGCGACGGCGGCGGACGCCGCTGCGCTTGCCGCGGCCCCGGCGACGTTCCGGGCGGATCCGTACGAGGAGGCGGTTCGATTCGCTGAAGCGAACGGCGCTCACCTCGTGTCCTGTGAGTGTCGGCCGGATCGCTCATGGGCGCCGAGGACGGTCGAGACCGTGACGGAGATCACGGTGGAGGTTCTTGGGCTCGGGTCTCGACGAATCAGGGCAAGGGGGCGAGCCGAATACGTGCCGTTGACGGTGCCCTGACCGCGCCGCCGGCGCGAAGGGATCGCAACGGGCCGCCTGGCCGTCTCCCATGGTTGCCGTGTCCCGGTGGCAGGCGAGGCGAGCCGATCAGCGACGACCGGAGAGTACCGCCCGCAGAAGGCGGACCGCCCCCTGCTTGGACAGCGGCTCGTTGTAGTTGCCGCACTTCGGCGACTGGATACAGGATGGGCAGCCGGACTCGCACGGGCACGAGTCGATCGCCTCGAGAGTCGAGCGCAGATGCCGCTCCCCGGTGGCGAAGGCGACGGGCGAGATCCCCGCCCCGCCCTGGTACGCCTCGTGGATGAAGATCGTCGCCTCCGCCGTGGCGGGATGCATCGGCGTGGAGAGGCCGCCCAGATCCCAACGATCACATATCGCGAACAGGGGGAGCATCCCGATCGCGGCATGCTCCACCGCGTGCAGACTGCCGGGGAGCTCGTTCGCGGCGACACCGGCGGCTTCGATCACTTCGTCGGGGACGGTGAACCACACGGCGTCCGTTTCGAGTCGAACCGGTGGAAGATCCAGCGGTTCGGTCGAGAGGATCTCTCCCGATCCGATCTTCTTTCGCCGGTACGCGACGACCGTGCTCTCCACGAGGACCCGGCCGAGTGAATGGCGGACGGCATGGATGCTCCTGTGCTCCGCGACATCGAGCACTTCGAGCATCTTCTCTTCGTGAGGCTGCGTATACCAGTCGACGTCTGCAGGGGTTACGTGCACTTCGTGGAGATCGATGTCGAGCGTGTCGACCAGGTAACTGTCTCCCTGGTGGAGGTAGACGGCGCCCGGATGGGCCTGTGAGAACACTCGTGTCTCTTCGAGCGTGCCGAGCAGCTCACCGGACGAGATGTCGAGAATCTGATACTGGTGACCGCCGGAGCCGCGGATGCTCACCCTGGGAGCGGGACGGCGGCGGCGAGCCCAGAACAGGCGGCCGTTTCGCACCTTGAGGTCGCCGGCCTCGACGAGGCGGGTCGCCGCCTCCTCCACATCGCTGCCGAGGAAGTCGCGGTCGGAGAGGTCGAGGGGAAGCTCATACGCTGCGCACGCCGTGTGCGCGTCGAGGATCGTCGGGTTGTCCGGGTTGACCACGGCCGCTTCCGACGGCCGGGTGAACAGCTCTGCGGGGTGGGTCATGAAGTACTGATCGAGGGCGTCCTCGCCGCCGACGAGTACTGCCAGCGAGCAGTCCTTGGATCGACCGGCTCTTCCCGCCTGCTGCCAGAAGGAGGCGATCGTGCCGGGGAACGTCGTGATGATCGCGGCGTCGAGCCCACCGACGTCGATGCCGAGCTCCAGTGCATTCGTTGCCGTCACCCCGACGAGATCTCCGGAGAACAGTGCCGCCTCGATACGGCGCCGGTCCGATGCCAGGTAGCCGCCCCGGTACGGTGCAATGTGCTCCGCCAGTTCCGGATCGAGCCGATCGGCCGCCCAGCGGTAGATCAGCTCCGTCGCCTTCCGACTGCGGGTGAACACGATCGTGTGCTCACCTCGGCGGACCAGATCGACGAACAGATCGGTCGACTCCGACAGGGCGGAGCGGCGGCGATCGTTGTCGCCCATCGGCGGATTCCACAGCGCAACGGTCTTCTCGCCGGATGGTGAATCATCCCGGGAGACGACTTCGACGGGCAGCCCCGACAGCCGCTGTGCGAGTTCGCCGGGGTTCCCGATCGTGGCCGACGCGAAGACGAAGGTGGGATGCGACCCGTAGTGGGCTGCGATGCGCCGGAGCCTTCGCAGGATGTGGGCGACGTGGCTTCCGAAGATACCCCGCAGGACGTGCAGCTCATCGACGACCACGTAACGGAGGCGCAGGAAGTAGTCGGCCCACGCCCCGTGGTTCGGCAGGATCCCGACGTGCAGCATGTCCGGGTTGGTCAGCACGACGTTCGCATGGCGGCGAACCCATGCCCGGTCATCCGGTGCCGTGTCGCCGTCGTAGGTGGCGGCGACAAGGCCGGGGATACGCAGATCCTGAAAACTCCGCAGCTGATCCTGGGCCAGAGCCTTCGTCGGAACCAGCAGCATCGCCGAGGTGCGGGGGTTGTCGAGGATCGCCTCGACGATCGGTACCTGGTAGCCGAGCGACTTGCCCGAGGCGGTCCCCGACACCATCACCGTGTTGATGCCGGCCCGCACGTTGGCGATCGCCCGTGTCTGGTGGAGGTAGAGGCGCTCGACGCCGCGTTCTGCAAGACGCTCTTTGAGGACGCCCGCAAGGGGAGGGTCGGGATCCTCGAAGAGAGCCTGGCGTGCCGGGATCGTCTCCAGATGGGCCGGTGTGCCTTCGAAGTCCGGATGCTCCGCCCACGACCGAACGAGCTCCTCGAAGGAGGTGTTGCCCTTGGGGTCCTCGCCGTTGTCGGCGCTCACGGGCTCTCCAGGGTCCCGTCGGCGAGATCCTGGAAGGTCGCCAGCGCATCGTCGGTCAGGCGCACGATGGAAGAACCGTTCACCCTGTCGGGGACTCCGTCGGCGACGACGTTCGACACCGGGCCCGACTCGTAGATGGTCGCGCCCATCGTCAGCAGTGCCGCCGCGTCGAGATCCGTCGTCGTGTGATCCGTCAGGAGTTCGAGCGAGGCCGGCAGGCGGCGGATGCCCAGCAGGCGCACGGCCCGGAGGCCGGCCAGCATGACGAGTCCCTGATCGTGGCTTCTCGTGAAGTCGCCACCACGGAGGTGGCGGTTGCGGGAGAATGCGAGTGCGGCTGCTCCGTCGAGCATCTGCTCTCCGGGCTGAAAGAACGCTTGTGAGGCTCTGTCCGCCATCGCGAACGGTACGTCGAGGACGATTCCACCGAGGTCGTCCACGAGGCCGGTGAATCCTTCGAACCCGGTCAGGACATAACCATCGATCGGCAGGGAGGTCAGCTCGCGTGCGGTCGCGAGCAGTGTGTCGACGCCGCGCCGTGACAGGACGGAGGTGAACTTGTCGGTGAGCCCGTCGGGTGTCGTGACGTAGGAATCGCGCGGGATTCCAACGATCGTTTCGGCTCCGGACGAAGGAACCATCGCAACGATGTGCAGGCTGTCGGCTCTCGAGCGGAGCGGGTTCTCGCCCGGCCTGGCGTCGGAACCGACGACGAGAAGGAACTTCGGTTCACTGCCATAGGAGGCGGGCAGGCCGAAGCGGGCCAGCTTCGCGCCGACGATCCTCCACGTCGGGTCGGCGACGGCGAGGATCACGTCGTCCCCGGCGGTGATCACCGCGATCGGTGTCTCGAGGATCTCGCCGAGTCCGGCTGCGGCGCGAATCGTGAGCCGGCCCTCTCCAGGGTCGAGGTTCTCGACGAGAGTGTCCAGTCCGGGAGGCAGATCGAGAGGAGGCGACGACGAGGTGTGGGCCTCGATGTAGAGATCCCCGACCAGCTCGGCGAGGGGTTCCGGTACCCCGCTCAGATAGAGCCTGACGGTGGGAGGTGGCGTGGTCGTCGTCGTGGTCGGGGCTGTCGTTGTCGAAGCTGCGGCCGTCGTTTCCACCGGTCGCGTCGTCGTTTCCACCGGTCGTGTCGTCGTCGCGGCAGGAATCGAAGAGCACGCGCCGACGACGAATGCAGACGTGATTACGAGTGCGATCGCGCGAACCATGGATCAGGGATCGTACCTGCCGTATTGGAGGGCGGGCCGCGGGGTTCGTATACTCGCCTGCATTCGGTTACACGGGGAGAGACGCCGATGGCAGGAACACCCTTCGTTTACGCGGCATTGGTGAGTGCGGCACTTGCGCTCTTACTTGCAGCGTTCTACTCGAGACAGGTGATGGCCGCTCCGCGCGGCAACGCGCGGATGATCGAGATCTCGGACGCGATCCGTGAAGGAGCGATGGCGTTCCTGCGTCGCGAGTACACGTGGGTTGCGGTGTTCGTCGTGCTGATGGCCGGCCTGATCGGCGCGCTTCTGCCGTGGGGCCGACCGTGGGGCGCCGTCGCGTACATCTTTGGGGCGTTCCTCTCCGCACTGGCGGGATTCGTTGGCATGCGTGTTGCGACGGCGGCGAACAGTCGTACGACCGAAGCCGCCCGCACCGGGGGCGTTACTGCCGCACTGCCTCTCGCGTTTCGGGGCGGAGCGGTGATGGGCTTCACCGTTGCGGGTCTCGGCCTGACCGGTGTCGGGCTCGGATATCTCGTCTTCAGGGTGTGGCTCAAGGTCGATGGGTGGGCCGACATCGTGACGGCGATCGGCCTCGGGGCATCATCGATCGCCTTGTTCGCAAGGGTCGGGGGTGGCATCTTCACGAAGGCGGCGGATGTGGGTGCCGACCTCGTGGGGAAGCTGGAGGCCGGAATCCCCGAGGACGATCCTCGCAACCCTGCGGTGATTGCGGACAACGTCGGAGACAATGTCGGGGATACCGCCGGCATGGGCGCCGACCTCTATGAGAGTTATGTCGGCTCCCTCGTCGCTCCGATCGCCTACTCGGCGATCGTTTTCGCGTCTGCGGGATTCAAAGACCGGGCGATCATTTTTCCTCTCGCCATCGCCGCGGTCGGCATGCTCGCATCGATCATCGGCTCGTTCGCCGTTCGGGCTCGCGACGAAGGGCACCTTGCGGCCGGCCTGCACCGAGGCACGTATCTGGCAGCCATCATCACGGCAATCGGCTCGCTCGGCCTCTCCTACTGGGTGTTCGGTGGAGCCGACGGGGTGAAGAACCCGCTTGGCGTTTTCCTCGCCGTGTTTGTCGGGCTCCTGGTCGGGCTGGCGATCGGTCAGATTTCGGAGTGGTTCACTTCCGATCGCTACAAGGTCGTGAAGGAGATCGCGCGTCAGGCCCAGACGGGACCGGCGACCGTGATCCTCTCGGGTATCTCGGAGGGGATGCGGTCCTCTGCGTTCAGTGTGATCGTCGTGGCGGCCGGAATCGGCGGCGCCTACTGGGCCGGTGATTGGGGGCTCGGAGCAGGTGGCGGCGTCTACGGCATCGCGATTGCGGCAATCGGCGTCCTCGCCACGCTTGGCATCACCGTTTCTGTCGACGCCTACGGGCCCATTGCCGACAACGCCGGTGGGATTGCCGAAATGGCCGGGCTGCCTCACGAGGTTCGCGAGAGCACGGATGCCCTCGATTCGCTGGGGAACACGACCGCGGCGATCGCCAAGGGATTCGCGATCGGATCGGCCGCCGTGACGGCACTCGCGCTGTTCTCGGCGTTCGTTCAGGCGGTGAAACTCACCGAGATCAACATCATGGACGTCGGGACCATGATCGGCCTGTTCCTCGGCGGGATGTTCCCGTTCCTGTTCGCCGCGTTGACGCTCAACGCGGTCAGTCGGTCGGCCTTTCGCATGATCGAGGAGGTTCGCCGTCAGTTCAGGGAGATCCCCGGGTTGCGTGAAGGCAAAGAGGGGGTCAAGGCCGAGTACGCGAAGTGTGTCGACATTGCCACCGTCGGAGCGTTGCGGGAGATGATCCTGCCGGGTGCTCTGGCGATCGTGCTTCCGCTCGCCATCGGGTTCGTCAACACGGAAGCTCTCGGAGGTTTCCTCGCGGGAGCTCTCGTCGTCGGATTCCTGCTCGCCATCTACATGACGAACGCCGGTGGCGCCTGGGACAACGCCAAGAAGTTCATCGAGGCCGGAGCGTTCGGCGGAAAAGGTTCCGAGGCGCACTATGCGGCGGTCATCGGTGACACGGTGGGCGATCCGTTCAAAGACACGACCGGCCCCGCGATGAACATCATGATCAAGGTGATGACGATCGTCAGCCTGATCTTCGCTTCGGCCTTCATTCGTTGATGACCCCCGGCCGGTGGCGGGCCTCTGAGTGAGGCCTGCCGTTCGCGCCGGGACGGGCGATGTGGTGTTACGGCCCGCCTATCCTTGCTCCTCAATGGAAATCGTCTTCCTTCGCCACGGTGAGTCGACCGGCAACGCTTCGGGCCTGATCCAGGGGCGCGGCTCCAGTCCCCTGTCCGAAAGGGGCATGGCGCAGGCCGAAGTGGTGGCCCGACGCCTCACTCGAGGCAGGCCGTTCGATCTGATCGTCAGTTCGGACATGGAGCGAGCGGTGCAAACGGTCGGTGCGCTCGGTCTCCCGTTCGAACGCGACGCAGCATGGCGGGAGATGGATCTGGGTGCGTGGGATGGTGTGCCGATCACGGAGGTGGCCAAGCGCTTTCCCGAAGAGCTGGCCGCACTGCGGCGCGGAGATCCGGTGCCGATCGGGGGTACCGGGGAGACGTTCCCCGAGTTCACGGCCAGAGTCCGCGGCGCAATCGAGCGTCTCGTCGAGAAGATGGAAGGGAATGGACGTGTCCTCGTCTCGGCGCACGGTGGGGTCATCGAGCGAGTCATGGCCATCGTGATCGGCCGACCGCGTGCGGTTGCGTTCGCGGGTCGGGTGGCCAACACTTCGCTGACGACGGTTTCCGTGCGACCCTCTGGGATGCGTGTCGACCACTACAACGACACCACACACCTCGGGCCGGTCTCCGGATGGGCGGCCGAGCGTCTCGCCGCGGGGGATACGGTCGTCGCTCTCGTCCGCCACGGGCAGACCGCCGCCAACGATTCGGGCATCTGGCAAGGCCACTCGGACGGCGGCATCGATGAGGAGGGCAGGCGTCAGGCGACCCGATTGGCCGGCTGGCATGGGACCTTCGAAACGCTGTACTCGTCACCGCTCGGGCGGGCGCTCGAGACGGCTGCCCTGTTGCGCGCGGATGGCGTCCCCGTGGTCGTGCCCGGTTTGATGGAGCTGGGGATGGGGAAGTGGGAGGGGCACACCGTCGAGGAGATCAAGGCCGGGTGGCCCGGCGCCTGGCGGGCGATCTACGACGAAGGGGAGGACATTCCCAGGGGCGGTGACGGAGAGACGTGGAGTGGGATGGTTGCCAGGGTGTCCGAGGCGATCGGCGATATCGCTCGAGCGCATCAGGGCCGGCTCATCGGGGTGGTTTCGCACGGCGCCGCGATCCGAGGGTTCTGCTCGAGCCTCATCGGGTTGGACCATGAGCGCCGTCAGAGCCTGATCGCTCCGGGCAACACGTCGGTCAGCCACATCGTGTTCGGCGCGGACGGGCCGGTCCTCGCCGACTACAACGTCGGCCCCCTCCAGGTCACTTGAACCCAGGGCTCGTATGCGTCGTCACGACCCCCCTGAGCCCTGGGTTCAACGGATGTGGGGTGTGCACTTGAACCCTGGGCTCGTATGCGTCGTGACGACCCCCCTGAGCCCTGGGTTCAACGGATAGGGCGTCAGGTTTTGGCGGCGATCCGTTCCCGGCGGAGCTCGAGCAGTTCGGCTGCACGCTCGATGGTGATCGTTTCGGGATTGTCGCCCTTACGCAGCGAGGCGTTGACCACACCGTCGGTGACGTACGGTCCGAAGCGACCATCCTTGACCACGACCGGGTTGCCGGAAACCGGGTCGGTCCCGACCTCTCGCAGTGGCGCCGTGGCCGTCCGCTGTCCCCGCCTCCGCTTCGGTTGAGCCAGCAGTGCGATGGCCTCCTCCAACGTGAGGGTCAGCAGCTGTTCCTCCGATTCCAGGCTGCGAGTCTCCGAGCCCTTCTTGATGAACGGTCCGTACTTGCCGTTGCGGGCCACGATCTCCGCACCATCGGACGGGTCGACGCCGACGACGCGAGGCAGGCTCAACAGCTGGAGTGCCTGCTCGAGCGTGACGTCCTCGGGGTTCATCGTCTTGAAGAGCGAGGCCCGTTTCGGTTTCGTCGTGCCATCTTGCTCTCCAAGCTGGACGTACGGCCCGAATCTGCCGACCCGCAGGCTGACCTCCAGGCCGGTTTCGGGGTCCGTTCCGAGCGTGCGCTCGTCGTTGGGTGCGGCGAGCAACTCCAGAGCCTTCTCGACGGTGAGCTCGTCGGGAGGGGTCTCGTCCGGAATCGAGGCCTTGTCGCCGTCACGTTCCACGTACGGGCCGTACCGGCCGACGCGGGCGACGATCGGAATGCCGTCGGGATCGTCGCCGATCGGGATCGATCCGATCTCCCTCGGGTCGATCTCGTCGAGAGGGCCGCTCACCATCGTCTTGAGACCGACGGAACCGTTCCCGAAGTAGAACTTCGTCAGCCACGGGCGCGCCTCCTCTTCTCCACGGGCGATGCGGTCGAGGTCGCTCTCCATCCGGGCGGTGAACGCGTAATCGATCAGGCTGGAGAAGTGCCGCTCCAGCAGCGTGACCACGGCGAACGCCGTAAACGTCGGGATCAGGGCGGAGCCACGTTTCCACACGTAGCCACGGTCCTGGATGGTCGAGATGATCGACGCGTAGGTCGAAGGGCGGCCGACACCGAGTTCCTCGAGCCGGCGAATCAGGGAGGCCTCCGTGAATCGAGCCGGCGCCTTGGTCTCGTGCCCCTTCGGTTCCATCGCGACGATCGCGAGTCGCTGTTCTTCCTCGAGCCGTGGCAGGCGCCGCTCCTCGTCGTCCCGTTGGGCGTCGGGGCTGTCGCTGCCGGCCACATAGACCTTCAAGAAACCCGGGAACGTGATCACCCTGCCGGTCTGGACGAAGCCGGCGGTGCGCCCATCGGACGTGTCGGCCTCGAGGCGGATCTGGACCGATTCGCCGGCAGCGTCGGTCATCTGCGAAGCGACGGTTCGCTTCCAGATCAGGTCGTAGAGCCGGGCCTCGTCCGAACCGACGTGCCGTTCGACCTCCGACGGGGAGCGGAAGGAATCTCCCGCGGGGCGGATCGCTTCGTGTGCCTCTTGGGCGTTCTTGACTTTGTTGACATAGATCCGGGGCTTCTTCGGAAGGTAGGCCGACCCGAACTCGTCGGCGATGAGCCGCCGTGCGGCACTCAGCGCGGCTTCCGAGAGCGCCGTGCTGTCGGTACGCATATAGGTGATGAACCCGTTCTCGTAGAGACGTTGCGCGGCCCGCATCGTTCGCGAAGCCGAGAAACGCAGCTTTCTGCCGGCCTCCTGCTGCAACGTCGACGTGCGAAACGGCGGATACGGGGACCGGTGATACGGCTTGCTCTCGACCGAGCGGACGATCGCCTCGGCGCCTTCGAGGGCGTCGGCGAGGATCTGCGCCGCAGCCTCGTCGAGAACGAGCGCTTGCGGGTTGGTGAGGTTCGCCTCCGCATCGAAGTCCTTGCCGGATGCGACCGGTTTGCCGTCCAGCTTCGTCAGCGGTGCAGTGAATGGAGCGCCTTCGGGCGGCTGGAACGTGCCGAGCAGATCCCAGTACGACGCGGATCGGAAGGCGATCCGCTGACGTTCGCGCTCGACGACGATGCGTACCGCGACGCTCTGCACCCGGCCTGCCGACAGCTTCGGCTGCACCTTACGCCACAGCACCGGGCTCACTTCATAGCCGAAGAGACGGTCGAGGATGCGTCGAGCTTCTTGCGCGTCGACGAGTCGCGTGTCCAGTTCTCTGGGGTGCTCGAGCGCTTCCGTGATGGCGCGCTTGGTGATCTCATGGAAGACCATGCGTTTGACGGGCACCTTGGGCTTGAGCACCTGGAGGAGATGCCAGGCGATCGACTCGCCTTCACGGTCCTCGTCGGTTGCGAGGTACACCTCGTCCGCACCGGCGAGAGCGGCCTTGAGTTTGCGCACCTGTTCACGCTTCGCCGCGGGGACGATGTAGAGCGGCGCAAAGTCCTTCTCCACGTTGACGCCCAGTCGAGCCCACGACTCCTCGCGGTACTTCTTGGGGATCTCCGAAGCCTTCGAAGGAAGGTCGCGGATATGGCCTATCGAGGACTCGACGGAGTATCCCGAGCCGAGGTACCCGGAGATGGTTCGAGCCTTCGCGGGTGACTCGACGATGATGAGTGGTTTGGACACGAGGGCCATGATTATCAGGAATTGGGAGGAGAAGTCAAGGTGGTTGTGCTTTCTCGGTCGTCGCCGGCGTCGTCGATGACGTGTTTCGATCATGGTCGCCAGGTCGAACGGGCCGAGTATCGTGCTGGGCATGGAAAGGAAGGGTGACCCCACCCCGGGCGCTCTCGGCCTGGTGCGTCGCGGTCCGTTCGCGCGTCTCTGGTGGGCCGGTCTGGCGTCCAGCTTCGGCGACTGGGTCGCCCTGTTCGCGACGATCGCTCTCGCCGATGCGATCGGCGGGGTAACGGGCATCCTGGTCCCGTTGACCGCCCGGATGCTGCCGGGACTCTTCGGTGCCGCCGCCGGAGTGCTCGCCGACCGGTTCAACCGCAAGGTCACCATGGTCGTGTGTGACGTCGGCCGGGCGCTGCTCGCCCTGTCGCTGGTGTTCGTCCGGACACTTCCGGAGCTGTTTCTCGTCTCCTTCGCCATGGAGGTGCTGGCGTTGTTCTGGGGGCCTTCGCGTGAGGCGAGTATCCCGAACCTCGTACCGAAGAAGGTGCTGGTGCGAGCGAACAGCTTGAGTCTGGTCGCGGTGTACGGGACGCTCCCTGTCGGGTCGGCAGCTTTCTCCATCTTCGCCAGGATCTCCGAGGTGACCCATGTTCTGGGCGCGTTCGGATCGGACACCGGGCTTGCCTTTGCAGTGGATGCGGTCACGTTCATCTTCTCGGCATCGCTGATCGCAACGATTCCGATTCCGCGTCCCAAAGTCAGCGAAGAGAGGAAGGCCCAAGGCAAGCTGGACTGGAAACTGCCGTTCAGGGACGTCATGGACGGGATCCGATTCATTCTTCGAGAACGTTCCGTGAGGAGTGTGATCGGCGGTATCGCAACCGCCCTGTTCGGCGCCGGCGTCTTCTTCGCCCTGGGTCAGCCGTTCTCGAGCTCCGTGCTCAATGCCGGAAGTTCCGGATTCGGGATTCTCATCACGGCGCTCGGAAGCGGCGTCGGCCTCGGCATGATTGGACTGTCGGCGATGGGGATGCACGACTTTCGTCGGGATGTGGTCTTCGCCCTGAGCCTCGTCGCAACAGGCCTGACCATCACCGCTGCGGCGCTCTCTCGGACGATCGCCGGCGCGGCGTTCTGGGCGCTGCTGGCGGGTGCCGGGGCCGGTTCCTCCTACGTCATGGGTTTCACCCATCTGCACGAGCAGGTCACCGACGAGTTGAGAGGGCGAACGTTCGCTGCCCTCTACACACTCACGCGGACGGCCCTGCTGATCTCGATCACGGCCGCCGCGTTCGTCGCCGCGATCCTGGACGGAAGACTCCCCGGGATATTCTCCAGCGGAATCCGCAGTGCTCTCGTGCTTGGCGGAGTGGTGGTGGCGTTCGCCGGTGCGATTACCTTGTGGAATATGCGTAAGACGTTCTCACGACCCCATATCCCCGAAGATGCTCTGCGTTCTCTCGAAGACGCCTCCGATACGTTCACCTCGATCCGAGGCCGCCGGCGAAAGGAACGTGAATGAACATCGGCCGTTACGTCGCGCTCGAAGGCATCGAAGGCGCCGGCAAGAGCACCGTTGCGGCGCTGTTGGCCGAGCGGCTGAGGGAGATCGGTCACGATGCCGTGATCGTGCGCGAGCCCGGCGGCACGCCGATCGGTGAGGGTATTCGCAGTGTTCTGCTGCATGGCGACGACATGGCCGATTGGACCGAGGCGCTTCTGTTCGCAGCCCAGCGCGCCCAACTCGCGGAGGAGGTCATCGCCCCGGCGCTCGCCGGCGGGTCCTGGGTGATCGGCGACCGCTCCGTCTACTCGTCGCTCGCCTACCAGGGCGGGGCGAGAAGGCTCGGGTTCGATGAAGTGCGGGCAGTGAACGAGGCGGGGCTGCAGGGCATCTGGCCCGACACCGTCGTCTTGCTCAGACTTCCGCCACGAGCCGGTCTCGCACGCCAGGATGGCGACGACCGCATCGGAGGTCAGGGACTCGAGTTTCAGGGACGTGTCGCCGATGCCTACGAACGGTTGGCCGGCGCCGAACCGCTTCGCTTCTTGACCATCGATGCGAGCCGTCCGGTCGAACGCGTCGTCGACGATGTCATGAGCGCCTTGAGGGACCGATGGCTCTCCTAGACGGCATCGTCGGTCACGGCCCGATCGGCATCCTGCTCGAACGTGAGGCGGAGCGCCCTGCACAGGCGTACCTGTTCGTCGGCCCTTCGAATGTGGGCAAAGGCACGGTCGCCCGCCGGTTCGCCGCCACGCTCCTGTGCCCTGAACACGGAATCCACGACGGGATATGTGCCACCTGCCGGCGTGTCCTGAACGGCAACCATCCGGATGTGACCATGGTGCAACCGGAGGGCCAGGCGGCACTGTCCGTCGTTCAGGCGCGAGCGGCAATCACCAAGGCGATGCTGGCTCCCGTGGAAGGTGAGCGGAAAGTGATCGTGCTCGACGAGGCGGGATCGATGACCGATCAGGCCGCCAATGCGATGCTGAAGACACTCGAAGAGCCGACGCCTTCGACGGTGTTCATCCTCGTTGCAGAATCCGAACAAGACATGCCGGCCACGGTCGCGAGCCGTTGCAGGACGATCCAGTTCGGACGTCTGCGCGAAGAGGACCTGGTCGACGCGCTCGTCGCCCAGGGGATCGATGTCGATCAGGCGCGTGAGGTCGCTCGGATCGCCGGCGGCAGGCCGGGACTGGCGCTGGATCTGGCAAAACGTCCGGAGGTGGCCAAGTTCCGCCGTGTCTGGCTGGGCGTCCCGCTGCAGGTGTCCTCGCATCCGGGCGTGGCCTTCCGTCTCGCCGAAGAGGTCATGAGCGCCGCCGATCCGCTTCTCGAGGCGATCCGTGAGCGGCAGGCCGCCGGTGCAGAGACAGATCTCACCGCCGCCGCCCGCAAGGTGCTGAAGGACCGCAATGAACGGGCACTGCGGCAGGCTTCCCGGTCTCTGCTCGTGGCGGGTTTGGAGATCCTGGCCTCATGGTATGCGGATGCCGCATCCGCTCAATACGCCGGTCCGGTGAGAAACCGGGACGTGTCCATGGCCACCCTGGCGTTGGTTCGACCGAGGGACGCGGTCGCCAATGCCGAACGTGTCTTGGCGGCGGTGCCGGATCTGAGGGCGAACCTTCGTCCTCAGCTCGTCCTGGCCACCTTGTTCACCGAATTGGTTCCGGTTACGTGAATCGGGGAGCCGGAGCGGGGAATCGAACCCCGGACCTGCTCATTACGAGTGAGCTGCTCTACCGCTGAGCTACTCCGGCGCGGCGTGCATCCTAGTGTCTCGCCAGGCGACCTTTGCGGTGTTCTGTCGGCCGGGAGGGGGTCGGTTGCACGGACGCCGCTCTCGGCCGCCTGCAGCCCCGAGAATGGTTCGTTCTCACCGAGGGATGCAGGTACTGTCACGTTGCCGACGGTGTGGGGAGGGATGTGGCCGATCAGAAGAGCTTCGAGGAGGACGCGATGCGGTTCGCTCCGCAGCTCTACTCGGCTGCGCTGCGCATGACGCGTAACCCTGCCGACGCCGAGGATCTCGTTCAGGAGACGTTTCTGAAGGCCTACCGCGCCTATCAGACCTTCACGTCGGGAACGAACCTGAAGGCGTGGCTGTACCGGATCCTCACGAACACCTACATCAATCGGTATCGCAAGCAGATGCGCCGTCCGACCGAGACAGACCTGGGTGACGTCGAGAACCTGTATCTGTACCGGAGGATCGGAGATTCGGGCCAGGTCACTCGCAGTGCCGAAGAGGAGGTCCTCGAAGGCTTCGTCGACGCCGACGTCAAAGCGGCGATCGAGTCGCTCCCCGAGCATTTCCGGCTTCCGGTTCTTCTCGCCGACGTCGAGGGTTTCTCCTACAAGGAGATCGCCGAGATCATGGATGTGCCGATCGGGACGGTGATGTCCAGGCTCCATCGTGGAAGAAAAGCCCTGGAGCGAGCGTTGTGGAGTTTTGCACGGGAACACGGACTCTCCGGGACAGACCATGAGTAAGCGCAGCTGTGAGGAAGCGATCGTCAATGTCTACCTGTATCTCGACAATGAGCTCGGAAGGGTGCATACGGCCAAGATCAGACATCACCTCCGACACTGCAATGGATGCCTGGGAGCGTTCCGGTTCGAAGAACACCTGAGGATCGTCATTCGCGATCGAGTGCAGGAAGAGCCGAGACAGGAGGTCCTGGACCGCTTGTGGGCCTTCCTGAAGGACCAGGAGCCGGGTTTCGGAGACTGAGTCACCGGTTGCCCGTTGCCGGTTCTCGGCTGCGGGCCGCCGCCCGCACTCGCCACGTGTCTCATATCTGATGCCGTCGCCCGTGCAAGAGGTGGGCGCGGGTCTTGCGGCCCATGTGGTCGTATCGGGAGTGTCGTGAGTCGACGGCAGATCATCTGGGTCGAATCCGAGGGGACCATCGGGTTGATCTGTGCCGATGGGGAATGCACGGTCGTCCAGATGCGTGCCAGGTATTGCTCGGGGGTCTCCTAGGCTGCACCCGTCGTGACTGCGACTCAGATTCCGTGGGCTGTCTCCACCCGGCTCGCCTCGACCGTTGCCGGGCACCACCCCCTCGAGGGGTCCTATCATCAGCGCCTTCTCGAGCTGCAGGCACCCGAATTCGTCGCACGCGCCGAGCCTCTCGTCGCGGAGGCGACCGGGCTCGCCTCGACAGGTGTCCCTGAGGTCCGGGTCGTCACCAGGACCGAGTGGGCCGAGCGCAACGTCGCCTTCTTCGCCCATCTCATGGACTCCGTCGAGGATCGCCTCTCCGAACGGCTGTCCCGGTTCGGGCCCCTCGGACAGGGTGCAGGCTATCTGGCCCGGAGAGCCGTGGCCGCAGAGACCGGAGCGCTGCTTGGTGTGATGGCCCGACGCGTCCTCGGCCAGTACGAACTCGCCCTGCCCACCAAGTTGGACGGGGACACGGTCTATCTCGTCGGCGCCAACATCCTCTCGCTCGAGAGAAGCCATCAGTTCCGTCCTCTCGAATTCAGACTGTGGCTGGCGCTCCACGAATGCACGCATCGGCTCCAGTTCGTGGGGATTCCCTGGATGCGCGCCTACTTCCTCGATCTCGTGAAGGCGTTGATCTCCTCGGCGGAACCGGAGCCCGGCCGATTGGTCCGCGTTGCCGCCGAGCTTCGAGACGCAGCGATGCAGGGTCGGCCGCTGGTCGGTGAGACCGGCCTGTTCGGGCTTTTTGCGAACGATGGGCAGCGGGCGCTCATCGACAAGGTTCAGGCGTTGATGTCGCTGCTCGAAGGCCACGGTCACGTGATCATGGACCGGATCGGCGAAGGAATGCTCGTGACCCAGGCCCGCATGTCGAGCATCCTCAAACAGCGAAGAAACGATCCGCGTACGGCCGCGTTCTTCCGGTTGACCGGCATGGAGATGAAGTTCAAGCAATACGAGATGGGGGAGCGCTTCGTCAAGATCGTCGAGCGTGAAGCCGGATGGGACGCCATCGGCATTGCCTGGCGAGGTCCCGAGTTCCTCCCGACCCGCGACGAGATCGACGAGCCGATCCGATGGCTGACTCGCGTCGCTTGAGTGCGCTCGCCCGCACGGTGCCGGCTCGATTCGGTGCCCTCACGAGCCCGTGCGTCGTTGCCCTCTCCGGCGGTCCGGACAGTGCCGTCTGCGCGTGGGCCGCACTCGAGGCCGGCCTCACCGTGCGCGCCGTACACGTCGATCATGGTCTCGCGGGTTCCCCGTTCGTACGTGGGGCCGCCGTTGCGGTTGCGGCGTTCCTCGACATCCCGCTGCACATCGCGGAGGTGACCGTTGGCGGAGGATCGTCACCGGAGGGCCGCGCCAGGACTGCTCGCTACGAGGCGCTCGAGGCAGCCCTCGAGCCGGGAGAGTTGCTCCTCACCGGCCACACGCTCTCAGACCAGGCCGAGACCGTGTTGGGCAACCTGCTGAGGGGCGCAGGACCGGACGGGCTCGCAGGCATTCCGCGCCGGCGGGGACGAATCGTCCGCCCCCTTTTGGACGTGACACGATCCCAGACGCGTGAGCTCGCCACACTGTTGGGGCTTCCCTGGGTCGAAGATCCGGTGAATCTGGAAGCGGGGCCACGCAGGAATCTCATTCGCCGGGAGGCCATCCCCTATCTCGAAGGGCGGTTCAATCCTTCGCTCGAACGGGCACTCGTACGCACGGCCGACGCGCTCTGCGCGCACAACGAATACCTGGACCGGCAGGCCGATCGGGTGCCCGTGACGGTCACCGGCGCTTCCGTCCGGTTGTCGGCGGCAATCCTGGCGACGATCGATCCGGTCATTGCAGTCAGAGCCGTTCGCCGGGCGATACGCATGATCGGCGGCCCGCACGCAGGCGACGCTCGCGACGTGCACCTCGTCCTGAGTGTCGCGCGCGGGACGCAGATGCGCGCCTCGTTGACCGGCGGCCTGGAGGCGGAGCGCCGCCGGGCGCTGGTCGTGCTTTCGCGACCGGCGGCGGTGGTGGTGCCCGAATCGGCCCTCTGGACGCTTCCCGGAAGCGCGGTGTTCGGAACCTGGTCCTTCGACGCATGGGTCGCGGAGGCGCCCCCGGCCGCGTTCCCCGTGAGCCGTTTCGTCGAGGTCATGGATGCGTCTGCGGTCCCTTCCGCGGTCACGGTGCGGGGCGTGCGCACCGGAGACAGGATCGTGATCGCAGGTGGCCACAAGGACGTGGCGGAGACGTTGACGGAAGCCGGCGTTCCCGTGTCCGAACGTCCGGTCTGGCCGGTGATCGTCGGCCCGCAGGAGCAGGTCCTGTGGGTTCCGGGTGTGCGTCGCGCGGATCTCGGCTGGGTGGATTCGGCCACGAGGCGCTACCTTTGGGTCCGCGCGACTCGGGAGGATGCGTGAAGGTCGGGAAGACGCTCATCAGCGCCGAAGAAATCGAAGCGGCACTCGCCACGATGGGCCGGGCCATATCCGAAGATTACGCCGGAAAGGACCTGCTGATGATCGCCGTCCTCAAGGGCGCCTTCATCACGTTGGCCGACTTGGCACGCCACATCGAGATACCCGTGGAATTCGACTTCATGGCGGTCTCCTCGTACGGCGCGGCCACCAAGACCTCCGGTGTCGTGAGGATCCTCAAGGACCTCGACCAGGAGATCGCAGGGCGTGACGTTCTCGTCGTCGAGGACATCATCGATTCCGGGCTCACGCTCAACTACCTGCTCAAGAGCTTGCGGGTCCGGCACCCGGAGTCGCTCGAGATCGCGGCGCTGCTCGTCAAGAAGGACATCCAGCGGATACCGATCGACGTCAAGTACACGGGTTTCGAGATCGGTCCCGAATTCGTGATCGGCTATGGGCTCGATTACGCCGGCAAGTATCGGAACCTGCCGCACATCGCGGTGATGGTCGAAGACGACGAATAGGGGTCTCGCATCTCGTACTTCGTATCTCGTGCCCCGCACTTCGTACGCGACATGGCACTGCTCCAAGACCGCGAGGCGGGTGAAACGGCGCTCGCCGACCGGCCGCGCGCGGAGAGGGCCGTCCCGTCGGGGTGGACTCGACAGATCCCTAACTTTGTAGCCGATCAACGGCGATACTATGAGAAACCCAATCGTGCGCCGAGAGGTGTGAAACCGTCCCGCGAAGGGGCCTGAGGAGATTCGTGAACCGTACCATCCGTTCGATCCTGGTCTACGGGCTGATCGCCATGATCCTGCTGGTTCTCCTCCAGCAGTATCTCGGCACGACGGCAGAGCCGGACAAGGTCTCGTACAGCGAGTTCTGGAACGACATCACCGCGGGCAAGGTCGCGACCGCGACCATCATGCAGAAATCCAACGTGGTGACGGGTGAGTTCGTCGGTTCCGTCGATGGCACCCCGGACTACAAGGTCGATTATCTGCAGGAGGACGAGAACGAGCTTTCCGCGGCGTTGAGGAAGGCCGGCGTCGACGTGAAGGTCGATCCGGAACCGGCCGGATTCTGGGAGATCTTGATCACGTTCCTGCCGTGGCTGTTCCTCATCGGCTTCATGGTGTTCATCTTCATGCAGATGCAGGGGTCGGGGAACCGGGTGATGCAGTTCGGCAAGTCGCGGGCGAAACAGGTCTCGCGCGACATGCCGAAGATCACCTTTGCCGACGTCGCCGGGGTCGACGAGGCCGTCGAGGAGCTGACCGAGCTCAAGGAGTTTCTCCAATCGCCGGACAAGTTCAGGGCGTTGGGCGCCAAGATGCCCAAAGGGGTGCTGCTGTTCGGCCCTCCCGGCACCGGTAAGACGTTGCTTGCCCGCGCCGTCGCCGGCGAGGCGGGCGTGCCGTTCTTCACGATTGCCGGTTCCGACTTCGTCGAGATGTTCGTCGGTGTCGGGGCGTCTCGGGTTCGCGATCTGTTCGAACAGGCCAAGGCGCAGGCACCGGCCATCGTATTCATCGACGAGATCGACGCCGTCGGCAGGCATCGCGGTGCCGGTCTCGGCGGCGGACACGACGAACGAGAGCAGACACTCAACCAGTTGCTGGTGGAACTCGACGGATTCGATGTCAACACCGGCGTGATCGTGATCGCAGGCACCAACCGGCCCGACATCCTCGACCCTGCACTGCTGCGCCCGGGACGGTTCGACCGTCAGATCGTCGTCGACCGTCCGGACCTGCCGGGCCGCAAGGCGATCCTCGCGGTGCATGCGCGCGGAAAGCCGCTCGCCGACGACATCGACCTGGAGGTGCTGGCTCGCCAGACGCCCGGTTTCACCGGGGCGGACCTGGCCAACCTGCTGAACGAAGGAGCGTTGCTGGCGGCACGCCGCGACAAGGACCTGATAGCGATGGAGGAACTCGAGGAGTCCATCGAGCGGGTCATCGCCGGGCCCGAGCGCAAGAGCAGGCTGATCTCCGACGGGGAGAAGAAGGTCATCGCCTATCACGAGACCGGGCATGCGCTGGTCGGGTGGGCGCTTCCGATGGCCGACCCGATCCACAAGGTCACGATCATCCCCCGTGGCCGCTCGCTCGGGCACACGCAATCTCTGCCGGAGGAAGACAAGTACATCATGCGGCGTTCCGAGCTCGTCGATCAGTTGGCGATGTTCCTGGGCGGCCGGACGGCAGAGGAGTTGGTGTTCGACGATCCGAGCACCGGTGCCGGCGACGACATCGAGAAGGCGACCGATATCGCACGCCAGATGGTCATGGAGTACGGGATGAGCGACCGGCTGGGACCGATGAAGTACGGGCACGCCGACGGCGAAGTCTTCCTCGGTCGAGACTACGGCCGTCAGCAGGACTACTCGGATGAGGTGGCCGCCTTCATCGACGCCGAGGTTCGCAAGCTGATCTCTCAGGCGCACAGGGAAGCTCGCCAGATTCTCGAGACTCATCGAGCCGCCCTCGACCGGATGGCGGCCGTGCTCATCGAGAAGGAAACGATCGACGCCGGCGAAGTCGCCGAGATCTTCAAAGACGTGCCGAAATGGCAGCACGCGCACAGCGACGGCATCCGTATCCGGGTTCCCGGCAGCGCTCCGGCTGCCGGCGGGGTCGCGGCCGACCACACGGAGACCGTTTGATGGGGGACGTTCCGGACCTCGAGGCGATCGCCGGAGCCGTCTACACGATCCTCGAAGCAGTCGGTGAAGACCCCGAACGTGAGGGCCTCGCGAGCACACCCGAGCGCGTCGCCCGCATGTACGCGGAAGTGTTCGGTGGGCTTCGTCAGGACCCTAAAGAGATCCTCGAGACGGTGTTCGTGCGAGAGGAGCACCGTGAGATCGTCATGGTCAGGGATATTCCGTTCTACTCGATGTGCGAGCACCACCTCATGCCGTTCCACGGGAGCGCGCATGTCGCCTACCTCCCCAAGGGAACGCTCACGGGACTCTCGAAGCTCGCCCGCCTCGTCGAGGTGTTCGCCCGCAGGCCTCAGCTCCAGGAACGGCTCACGACGCAGATCGCCGACACGTTGATGGATACCGTCGACCCGTACGGCGTACTGGTGGTCGTCGAGGCCGAGCATCTGTGCATGAGCATGCGCGGGGTAAAGAAACCCGGAGCGATCACGACGACCTCTGCGGTCCGGGGCGCCTTCGCGAAGAGCGCGGCGACCCGCTCGGAGGCATTCGCGCTGTTGTTCGGGAACCGATGACCTGGCGGGTGCGCGGCGTGTCCCTCCCCGACAGGGCACTGATCATGGGCATCGTGAACGTCACTCCCGACTCGTTCTCCGATGGTGGCCGCTTCTTCGATCCGGACGAGGCCATCGCTCTGAGCGTCCGCCTCGTCGCAGAAGGCGCAGACGTCATCGATGTCGGAGGGGAGTCGACCAGACCGGGGGCCGAGCCGGTACCGGCCGCCGAAGAGATCAGACGGGTCGAGCCCGTGGTGGAAGCACTCGCAGGTGAAGGCGTCGTCGTCTCCATCGACACGACGAAGCCCGAGGTTGCCCACGCTGCACTGGAGGCGGGAGCATCGATCGTCAACGATGTGTCCGCACTCGGCGCAGCCGGGATGGCCGAGGCGGTCGCCGAGTCCGGTGCGGGGCTCGTGCTCATGCACATGCAGGGGACCCCCCGCACGATGCAGGCCAATCCCACCTATGGCGACGTCATCGCAGAAGTCAGGGACTTCCTCGTCGAACGGGCGTTGTTCGCGCAGGACCGGGGCATCTCGCCGGGCCGCATAGTGATCGATCCGGGTATCGGATTCGGCAAGACGGTCGGGCACAACCTCGCGTTGCTGGCGCACATCGGTGTCCTCGTGGAGACCGGCTACCCGGTGTTGATCGGAACGTCCCGCAAGTCGTTCCTCGGGGTGCTGACGGGAGAGGAGCGGCCGGAACATCGCGATGTGGCCACGGCTGCGGCGTCGGCGTTGGCGGTGGCCGCGGGGGCATCCGTCGTTCGTGTACACAATGTTGCCGTTTCTCGGCCTGCTGTGCAGGTTGCCGACGCTATGGTTCGATGTGGAGGCAGAGTGTCATGACGGGACTGGAACCGAGAGCGTTCACATGGGTGATCAAAGGGCGCCTGGCAGTGTGTGAGCGGATTGGCGGGCACGGCATTCAGCATCGCCGGGTTCGCCGTGAAGAGGAGATCGTCTGGCTGCAGAGTGGAGCGGGTATCAACACGGTTGTGACCCTGCTCGCCGGAGGACAGAACGTGGCGAACTATCAGGACGCCGGTTTCACGGTGTTCCACGAGCCGCTCGTCGGAGAGTACGAACAGGGAGACGTCGATAGGGTGTTCGACGCCCTCGACCTCGCGTTGTCGGAGCCGGACAGCGTCGTCCTGGTGCACCGTGACCTGGTCGACGACACGATCGCCGGCCTGCTCGCCGGCTATCTCGTGTACTCGAAGCTGGTCACCGATCCGATCCTCGCCATAGCCGTCATTCAGGAGATCCTTGGCCGACCGCTCGGCCCGGAGGGCCGGGCGCTCGTGCCAGTCAGAGCCTGAGGCTGCGATGAGCGGACGAATCGAGCTGGGCGGTATCCGGGTCTTCGCGCACCACGGCGTGTATCCGGAAGAACGGCAGGCCGGGCAGACGTTCGTGATCGATGTGACCATGTACCTGGATCTCGAGCCGGCCGCGGCGACGGACGATCTGGCGGCGACGATCGACTACGGGGCCCTTGCCCAGGCCATCCATGATCGTGTCGCCGACGAGCGCTGGGGTCTCATCGAACGAGTCGCCGGCCGTGTGGCCGATCTGGTGATGGAGGATGTCCGGATCGATGCGGTCGAGGTGACCGTACACAAGCCGGAGGCGCCGATTCCCGTCCCGTTCGACGACGTGTCGGTCTCGATCCGGCGGAGTCGATGACACGGGCGGCGATCGCTCTCGGCTCGAACCTGGGTGACCGGATCGACCATCTCCAGGTCGCCGTCGTGGCGCTCGCCGCCTGTGGTGAGGTCGAGGCCGTGTCATCGGTGTATGAGACGGCGCCGGTGGGCGGGCCGGAGCAGGGACCGTACCTGAACGCCGTCGCCGTCGTCGAGACGGACCTGGAACCCCACGAGCTGCTCGACGGCCTGCTCCGGATCGAGCAGGAGGCCGGCAGGGAACGAACGACCCGGTGGGGACCGCGAACGCTCGACCTGGACCTGATCCTGTACGGCGACCGGATGATCGACGATGAGCGCCTGACGGTGCCGCATCCCCGATTCGCGCTCCGCCGGTTCGTCCTGGAGCCGCTCGCGGAGGTGTGGCCGGATGCTGCGACGCCCGATGGGGGGTCGGTCGCCGCTCTGCTCCCCTTCGTGCAAGATCAGAACGTGTCGCGGATCAATCGACGGTTGAGCACTCGCCCGGAGACATTCACGTCTCGGGGAGGCTGGTGGGTGACGGCGCAGGGCGTGGTGCTCGTTGCGGCGGCGGTGGCACTGCTCACCGATGCGGGCTCGTTGGCCTGGCCGCCTTGGGTCGTCTGGTTGGGAGCGATTCTGGCAGTTGCGGGTGCCGTCGAGTCGTTGCTCGGGTCACGGCACCTCGGTGCGAATCTGACGCCGTATCCGCAGCCGCTGTCCTCGGGGAGGCTCGTGGCGTCGGGCGCCTACCGGTGGGTGCGGCATCCGATCTACGGGGGGATCGTGCTGCTGCTCGTGGGCGCGGCGCTGCTCCGGTCGAGTCTCGTCGCGTTGATCGTCGGGATCGTCGGCGCAGCGTTCTTCTGGATGAAGGCCCGCTTCGAGGAGGAGCGCCTCGTCGAGCGCTACGCGGGGTACGCGGCGTACCGGGCGCACGTGAGGAAGCGGCTCATCCCCTGGGTCGTGTAACGATCAGGAGTCCAGCGACAGCTCCCAGACGCGGGCCTTCCACAGCAGGCGGGAGCCCCGCCGGGTGACGGTGACGATCCCGCGGTCGATCAGATCCTTGAGGGCTGCGCTTGCGGCCAACTGACTCGGCAGTGGGATCGGTCGGTCGGTGAGCGCCTTGACTCTCCCATAGAGGGCACGGGCCCGCTGGATGATCGCGGCCTCGTCCTGAAGGGTGCCTGTCGGCAGGAACAGTCTCCCCATCGGCCGGAGCCTGCGTTTCGCCTCTTCCAGCATGCGGATCGGCAGCTCGCTGCCGCGCGGACCGCCCCCGCCCTTGGTCGGGAACCAACCGCTGTCATCGGCGAGCCGGTCCGGGATTCCGGAGACGTCACCGATGATCACGTCGGCTTCGACGTCGTCGGGAATCGGTGAGAACAGGTCGCCCTGGTAGAAGGTGATCCTGTCGGCGACACCCTGCTCGACGGCATTCGCCAGGCCGACCTCCACGACGTCGGGGCTCTTGTCGACGGCGTGGACACTGGACGCCCCGAGCTTCGCGGCGATGATCGCAAGGATCCCCGAACCGCAACCGATGTCGATGACGACATCGCCCGGTTCGACGTGCAGCGCCTCGGCGAGGAGCCCGGAGATCGTCGACGGCCGGAACGTCGTATCGGAGATTCGTAGATGTATCGGCCCCAGTCGGCCTTTCCAGTTGAAGATGTTGCTGCCCATGGCGTTTTCCTCGTTCGGTGCTTACACCCTATTCGGATTCCGGATGTGTGCACGGCGGGTCTGCGACTTCGACTCGCCGTGCAGGCGTTTGGTTGCAGATCGGCCGCTACGCTGCACCGTCATGACCTTTGGCGGAACATGATCGACCGATTGCTCACCACGTTGGGGGTGTGGTCGCCGCTGCTCGTGTTCGCGCTCGCCATGGGGGAGAGCGCCGCGTTCCTCGGACTGTTTCTCCCCGGAGAGGTGACGGTGATCCTTGGTGGGGTACTCGCCGGAACCGGGGTCGTACCCCTCTGGGCGATGCTGATCGCAGCGGTTCTCGGAGCGGTGATCGGTGACTCGGTCGGGTTCTGGATGGGTGGCCACTTCGGGCCGGCGGTGCTTCGCAGGCCACGGCTCGCCAGGTTCGCAGGGCGGCTCGACGCGGCCGAGACGAGTCTGGCCCGACGTGGGTGGTCGGCACTCGTCGTCGCACGGTTCACATCGTTCCTGCGGGCAGTCGTCCCGTTTGCCGCCGGAATGGCGAAGATGCCGTACGGGCGATTCGTCGTCGGCAACGTGGTCGGCGGGGTGCTCTGGGGGAGTTCCCTCACGCTCATGGGGTATCTGGCGGGTGACAGCTGGCAGGAGGTGGAACACTGGCTGTTGCGTGGTGGTTTGACGCTCGCGGGCGCGCTCGTCGTGCTCGGTGTCATCGTGTGGGCGAGCCGTTGGGTCGCGGGGCATCGCGAGAAGGTACTGGGATGGCTCGACCCGTTGCTGCGGACGCGTGTCGTTCGAGCCCTCGCGGACCGGTTGGAAGGCCCGTCGAGACGCGTGGCTCCCCTCCTGTATCTGTGGCCGGTCGCGTTGGTCATCGTCGGTGGTCTGTGGCTGTTCGGCGGTCTTCTCCAGGATGTGCTCGGGCAGGAGGAGTTCTTCTTCTTCGACAAGCGGGCGCTGGAGTACGTGGCCACTCACCAGATACCGGCAGTCGTGCAGGCGGCGCGGTGGCTTGCCACGACCACACCGCAGTGGATGACGATGGTGGTCGGCGCGGGAATCGCCGCGGTCATGCTGTCGCGACGCTACGTCGGCCGCGCCATCGGGCTGGTCGTCGCCATCGCCGGCCAGTGGCTGATCGTCGAGGCGACACGACTTGTGGTCGACCGCTCGGCACCGTCGCTCACCGCGCTCGGCTCACGCGGCGACTACGGGTTCCCGTCCGAGTACATCGCCGCGCTCGTCACGCTTCTCGTGATCCTCGCCTGGCCGTGGCGGCCGCAAGGGTGGCGTGCGACCACGTTTCGCTTCGGTGCCGCGATGCTGATCGCGGCCGTCGTGGGCTTCTGCCGCCTCGTACTGCTCCTCGAGTATCCGTCCGACGTGCTCGCCGGTGCAGCCGTCGGGGCAGGATGGACGGTGATGGCGCTCAGCCTCGCCGACCCGCGCATCCGGACGATACTCGCCAGGGCCGTGAAACACCCTCGGGAGTAGTGCCTGTCGAGGTACCCGGTGCCCGGTCAGGCCGGCGCCAGGAACACGACGTCGGCAACACCGAAATCAGGAGCGACGAGCCGGTCCCGGAGCGGTAGGACATCCGTCTGCTTCAGCATGAGGGATCGCAGCACCCCGGCGCCTGCCGTGGCACCGGCGAGCTGAAAGCCGACGATGCGACCGTCGTCCAGGAATACCTTGCGCATCAGGTCGCCCCTGCGCCAGTGCAGCTCCTCGGACCCGCTGCTCGCTCCGGCCACCATCACCGGCACACCGAGATGCTTCAGGCTGTTCATCGTCTCGGAGCCCTCATAGGCTCCGTCGTAGCCGGCGAGGCCATCGGCCACAACCTTCGCCTGAGCGACCGCGTTCGGGAAGATGGCATGAACATATCGTTCACCGGTGAGGCGATCGTATGTCTCGGCGACATCGCCTGCTGCGCTGATGCCCGGGATGTTGGTTCGAAGGTGATCGTCGACGCGTACACCCCAGCCGATGTCGAGACCCGAACCGGCAAGGTAGTCGACGTTCGGTTTCACCCCGGTGGCGGCGACATAGGCATCGGCCGTCAGCGACTCACCGGAGTCGAGCATGAGACCCGTCACGCTCGTGGCACCTTCGAAACCGGAAGCCTTGGCCTCCAGGCGGACCACGATGCCCCGGCTCTGCAACTCGGCCAGCACGATCGTTGCGGTCTCCGGGTCCAGCATTCTCGGCATGACCCGATCCATCATCTCGACCATGGTGACGTCCACGCCGAGATCGGTCAGCAGGAGGGCTACCTCCACGCCGATGAAGCCGGCGCCGACGATGAGCGCCCGTTCCACCTTGCCTCGACGGACCCCGTCGACGAGTTTGGAGGCTGCGGCCATCGACTTGAAGTTGGACACGCCCGGGAGGTCCCGTCCTTCGATCGGCGCGTACAGGCTGCTCCCCGAGGCGATGACCAGATGGTCGTACGGCACACGGCCGGCCCCGTCGAGTGTCACCTGTCCGGATGTCGGGTCGATCCCCAGAACCCGGGTTCCGGAGCGGTAGTCGATGCCGAGACGGTCACAGACGTCACGACCTTTCCAGTAGATCGACTGTTCCCTTCCGGTCAGGAAGAAGTCCGCCATCGCGGGAGGTGCGTACGGCGGGTACGGTTCCGCAGAGATCATCACGATGTCGGTGTCGACGCCGTGTATGCGGAGCGTCTCTGCCACGGTGAGGCCGGCGGGACCGGCTCCAATGATCACGAGTTTCATCAGTTCAGCTCCTGCTCGGTCTCGATGAGGGCGTCACAGAGTCGTGTGACGCCGTCGGCAAATGGGGTCGGGGAGCCGTCGAGCAGGGGGCTCAGGTCCGGCTCGGTGTCCAGCACGTGCTCGTCGAAGGGGAGGGCATGGCGCGAGGTGAACGGGAACCCGCCTTCGGCCTCGATGCGAGCGAGGGCGCGTTCGACGTCTTCGGGCTTTCGGACCCGGTTGATCACGAGATGCACGGCGGGGATTCCGAGCTCACGTGCCAGCCTCGCGGTGTTGACCGCCACCTGGATGCCGTTGAACGTCGGATCCGACACCACAACGGCCTGGTGGAATCCCTTGGCGATCGCCCGACCGAAGTGCTCGACTCCGGCCTGGGTGTCCATCAGGATGACTTCGTCGTCGCGTAGTGACAGGTCTCCGACGATGGCGTCGAGGAGCGCGTTCTCCGGGCACAGACAGCCTGCTGCCGGCACGGTCACGGTTCCCATGGCGAGGACGCGGATCCGGTCGTTCGCCGGCACGGCGAATCGATCGATCACGTCGCGCACGTCAGGGTTCAGACGGAACAGCAGCCCCCAGCCTTCCCCGGGTCTGGCTCCCGTCTTCTCCTCGACATAGTCTGCATTCCGGCTGAGGGGAACGATTCCCCGAGCTTGCTCGAAGGGAAGCCCGAGGGCGTAGGGAAGGTTCATCTGCGGGTCGGAATCCACCGTCAGGACGGCGTAGTCGCGCCGGCCGAGGAGCCCGGCGAGGAGGGCGGTGAGGCTGGTCTTGCCTACGCCCCCCTTGCCGGTGACGACCACGCGGAAACCATCGAGGGGGCCGGCCGTGTGCCGGCTCCCATGTTCATGGCCGTGATCGCTCATACCCCTGCTCCGACCTCCTCCGGCATCGCGATGCTGTCCGGTTCGACGAACGGCAGGCCCAACGCCTTGCGTTTGGCTTCGATGTGGCGTCGGATCAACACTGCTGCCCGTTCCGGGTCCGGTTCGACTCCGAACGTGGCTCCGACGACGCCCTCGAGCCCGTCGGTCAGGAGGTTGACCACGTTCTCGCTTCCGAAGATCGGTGGTTGCACCCCCAGCACGGTGTAGATGCCGCTGGCCACGACGTACGCACCGATGGCGACGGCCTTCTCCGAATACCACTCGGGTGCCGCACCTGCCATCGGCAGATCGGAGATGTCGACACCGAGGTGGTTCGCGAGGGCCGCAGCCAGCACGAGGACGCGGCTGTTGTCCACACACGATCCCATGTGCAGCACCGGCGGGATGCCGAGTGCCTTGGCGATGGCTCCGAGTCCCGTCCCTGCCAGATCCGCGGCTTCGGGAACCAGGTGGCCCGCCTTCCCGTTGGCGATGGCGGCACAGCCGGTGACGACGACCAGGACGTCGTTCTCGATGAGTCGCTGTGTCAGCGTCACGTGGCCCTTGTCCTGTGGGATCTTCGGGTTGTTGCAGCCGACGATCGCGACCGCGCCGCGAATCTGTCCGCTCTTGATGGCGTCCACCAGCGGTTCGGGGGTGCCTCCCAGCGCGCCGAGGATCGCCTCGACGGAGAAGCCGGCCATCATCGGCACCGGTTCTCCCGGGATCAGGACCCGATCGGGGACACGGTTGGCGTATGCCTCGACCGCCGCGCGCACGATCTGCTTGCCGATCTCGAGGCCCCGGTGAGGGTCGAACGAGATGTGCGTGGCGCCCGGGAACTTCGCCTTGTCGGCCGTCGAGATGATCTGTGTGTGGAAGCACTTGGCTATGTCCGTCACCGACGGCATGATGCACTGGTAGTCCACGACCATCGCCTCGAGCGCTCCCGTCATGATCACCAGTTCCTGTATCAGGTGGTTGCCGGCCATCGGCACCCCTTTGCGCATCAGGAGCTCGTTGCCGGTACAGCACAGTCCGACGAGGTTGATGCCTTCGGCACCCAGCTCCTTGGCACGTGCCACGAGTTCCGGGTCACCTGCCGCCTGCACGATCACCTCCGACAGCAGCGGGTTGTGGCCGTGCAGCGCGATGTTCACGTATTCCCTCTTGAGCGTGCCGAGGTTGACCTGGGACATGACCGGTTCGGGCGTGCCGAACAGCACATCCGACAGGTCGGTGGCGACCATCGACCCTCCCCAGCCGTCGGAGAGGCTCGTACGCAGGCCGTGCAGCAGGATGTTGACGTAGTCGTTGTCGACGCCCATGTGGGTACGGTGCAGCATCTCGACATTCTCACGATCGATGCCCCGAGGGGTGATCCCCAGCTCTGCCCACTTGGCCCTGCGCACCTCGGGGACGCGGCCCAAGAAACCGATGCGCTCCTTGCGGCTTCCGTAGTCTTCGAAGATGGCCTCGGCCAGTTCGACGGCTACGTCCGACGCCGATCGCCCGTCGGAGGCGATGCCGTACTCCGCAGCCAGGCTCCTCAGTTTCGCTTCGTCCCTGATCTCGTATCCGCTGGTCTCGCCTTGGGCGGTCTCGAGGAAGACTTCGAGGATGTCACGGCCGTGATCTGAATGTGCGGCCGCGCCGGCGGCGATCGATCGGCCCAGGTTTCGGGCGACGATGGTGTCGGCATCGGCGCCACACACGCCCTTCTGGGGGCCTTCGCCAAACGGGTCGACGCGACACGGGCCCATCGCACAGTTGCGACAGCTCACGCCCAGCAGACAGTATCCGCACTGTGGCTGCTGGGCGGCGAGGCGCTCCCACACGGTGTCGATACCTTCGAGGTGGGCTCGGCGCAGCATCACCTGGGCGTCTGCCGCAATGCTCTGTTTCTCGATTCGACTCGTCATCAGACTCCTCCCGCCACGTGAGCGACTTCCTTGCCCCAGGCTCGCCAGCCGGCCAACATGTCCGGCTCCGTCGGGGCCACGCCTGTGGTGGCATCGATCGCGAGCACCGCCTTCTGGATCCGTTCCTCCCTCAGGAGGTCGTTCAGCTCCCCGTAGACGAGGGCATCCACCTTGCAGACTTCGACACACGCCGGTTCCTCGTCACGGCGGATGCGATCGAAGCATCCGTCGCACTTGGTGGAGACGACCCGAGGCGCCGCCGCTTCGGCCTGCACATGGAACGTGATCGCAGCGAACGGGCAGACCATGGCGCACATCGCGCAGGCGATGCACTTGTCGATGTCGACGAGAACGACGCCGAATTCGTCGTTGCGACCGATGGCCGCGGTCGGGCACACCTGCTGGCATGGCGCTGGGTCACAGTGGTGGCAACGGTTGGGGAACGAACTCCCCATCCATGGGCCGGATTCGACGTGGATCCTGGGCTTCGGCACAGGACTCTCGAAGATTGCCAGGTACGGATCCTTGCTTCTGGAATGTTCGACCGCGCAGGCAAACTCACATTGCCGGCAGCCGATACATCGTTGTGGATTCACGAAGACTGTTTTCACATGATCACCTCCTGATGCGTCGTCGGGCGGGTTGTGCGCGTGACGGCGGCGCCCGTCGCCCAGGAGCCTGTTGGGCAATGCAAGGCACGTATCTCGACGACCGTGCAGCGCCCTTCGATGCAGTGAGCGACCGTGCTTTGTCACGCCAGAGCCGTCGCGCTCGCCCCGCGATCCCGAATCGACCCGAGGGTGCGATACGGAATGCGAAGCACCGGGTACGAGATGAGTGATGCGTACAGTCGGCGATCCACGCACCGGCGTTACTCAGGAGACTTCTGGGTGGACAACTGGAAACTACCCCATGATGCTTTCCACGCTAGCTCCGTACGTGCGTCGGCGTCGGCCTCGACGCGTTCTTGTGACAGATGGTGAGAACGGCGGGTAGCCTGTTGTCCGGTCGGGTACCGCGGACTCGAACCGGGAGGTTCCGTTGAACATCATCCTCGTCGGACCGGGGCGTGCAGGCACGGCGTTGTGTCTGGCTGCAGCATCGGCGGGTCACCGTGTCGTCGCCGTGCTCGGGCGCAGACGGGAGGCCGTCGAGGAGGCCGCTGCACGATTCGACGCTTCTGCCCTCTGCTTCGACGACGGTCTCCCCGCGGCGGATCTGCTCGTGGTGGCGGTGCGGGACGATGCCATCGAAGAGGTCGCCGGGCGGCTGGCACCGGGTGTGTCCAACGTCGGCGCCGCCGTTCACCTCAGCGGTCTGAAGCCGGCGTCGGCACTCGGTCCGCTGGCCGATGCGGGAGTGTCGATCGGCGTGCTGCACCCCCTGCAGACGTTGCCGACGCCCGAGGCGGGAGCCGCGGCCATTCCCGGTTCATGGTTTGCCGTCACCGCACACGATCCGGGACTCCGGTCGGATCTCGAAGACCTCGTCGCGTCGATCGGCGGGCACCCCTTTGCGCTCGGCGACGAGGATCGTGCCCTCTATCACGCCGCTGCCGCGACCGCAGCGACCGGTACGGTCGCCGTGCTGGCACTCGCGGCAAAGCTGTTTGCGGCGGCAGGTGTTCCGTTCGAGGCGGCCCGCCCGCTCGTCGAGGCCGTCGTCGCCAACGCATTCCGGCTCGGTCCGGGGGAGTCGCTGACCGGTCCGATCCAGCGGGGCGACGTCGGGACGGTTGCCGCCCAGCTCCAGGCCGTCGCCGATCGTCTACCCGAAGAGGTCGACCGGTTCCGGATGCTCGGTAGAGTCGTGGCCGAACTGGCGGGGACCCGAGACATCTTCGAGGAGATTCTGTGAACATCGTCACAACGTTCGAGGAGGCTCGGGCAGCGAGAAGGGGTGTCGTTGCCCTCGTGCCGACGATGGGCTACTTCCACGAGGGACACTTGTCGCTGATCCGCGCCGCACGCACCGGTGCCGACACGGTGCTCGTCAGCCTGTTCGTCAATCCTCTCCAGTTCGGCGAAGGTGAAGACCTGGACCGGTATCCGCGCGATCTGGACAGGGATGCCGCACTGGCCGACGACGCGGGCGCCGACGTGCTGTTCGCCCCCGCCGTCGAGACGATGTACCCGCTGGAGCCGGCGACACGGGTCACCGTCGGTTCACTCACCGACCACCTCTGCGGCGCCTACCGGCCGGGGCACTTCGAGGGTGTGGCGACGGTGGTCACCAAGCTCTTCGCCGGCCTTCAGCCCGACCTCGCCGTGTTCGGACGCAAGGACGCCCAGCAGCTCGCGGTGCTGCGTCGGCTCGCCATCGACCTGTCGTTTCCGGTTCGGGTGGTCGGCCGGCCCATCGTTCGTGAACAGGACGGACTCGCTCTTTCGAGCCGCAACCTCTATCTGTCGGGGGAGCAGCGTCGATCGGCGCTCGCGCTGTCGCGTGGCCTTGCCCGCTGCGCGCTGGCGGCGCTGGACGGGGAGCGGTCCGGGGCCGCGCTGGAGTCGATCGTGCGGACCGAGTGCGAGCAGGCTCCGGGCGTCGACGTGCAGTATGTGCAACTCGTCGACGCGCAAACGGTGCAACCGATCCCGGAACTCGACCGTGACGCGTTCCTGGCCATCGCCGCGCACGTCGGGACGACACGACTCATCGACAACGTCCATTTCTGGCTCGATGGAGGCAAGCTCACCTACGAGCTCGGCGAACGTCTCGACCGGGCAACGATTCTGGGAGGCAACTGACATGCTGCTCGCCATCGACATGGGCAACACCCAGACCGTCGTGGGTCTGCTGGAGGGCCCGCAACTGGCTCATCACTGGCGGTTCGCGACCGACCATGCGCGCACCCCCGACCAGTATCGGCTCCTCCTGAAGGGGTTCTTCGATCTCGATGGCATCGACGCCGACTCGGTCACCGGTGTCGTCATCTCATCGGTGGTGCCCCATGCGACCGAGACGCTCCACACGGCTGCGGAGTTGTTCGACTCTGCGGAGGTCCTCATCGTGGAGCCGGGCATCAAGACCGGCATGCCGATCCTGATCGACAATCCGAAGGAGGTGGGTGCGGACAGGATCGTCAACTCGGTTGCCGCGAGGCACGCCTACGGGACCCCCGTCGTCGTCGTGGACTTCGGCACTTCGACCAACTTCGACATCGTCTCCAGGAAAGGTGAGTACCTCGGCGGTGCGATCGCTCCGGGTCTGGAAGTCTCCATGGACGCGCTCGTGTCGGCGACCGCGGCGCTGCGGCGAGTTGCCCTCGAGCCGCCCCGTGCGGCGATAGGCAAGGGCACCGTCGAGGCGATCCAGTCGGGACTCCTCTACGGGCATGCAGGCCTGGTCGACGGGATCATGGCTCGAATCGTCGACGAGCTGGGACCGGACACCGCGACGGTTGCCACCGGTGGGCTCGCATCGGTGATCGTTCCGCACTGCCGCACCGTCGACCAGATCGACGAGTTCCTGACGCTGTCCGGTCTTCGGCTGCTCTGGGAGCGCAACGCGGGGTAAGGTGCTGCGGCCATGACCGACGAACACGAAACACCGCTTTCCGACGAGGACCCCCTTGCCGCGGACCCACTGACCGCACGGCGCCTCGCCAAGGTGGAGGCGTTGAGGGCGCTCGGCGAGGAGCCCTATCCACAGCGTTTCGAGAGGACCGCCACGGCGGCCGATCTCGCCGGGGAGTACGGGGATCTCGATCCCGGATCGTCGACGGGGGCGATCGTGTCGGTCGCGGGTCGGATCGTCAACATCCGGCGGCTTGGCAAGCTGAGCTTCTGCGTCTTGCAGGACGTCAGCGGGCAGATCCAGCTCTTCGTGGACAGGCGCACGATGGGAGATGACCGTTTCGAGCGGTTCGGCGAGGACATCGATACCGGCGACTGGGTCGGGGCGACCGGCGAAGTCATCACGACCCGACGAGGCGAACTGAGCGTGCGCACCGGCGAGATCCGTCTGCTCTCCAAGGCGTTACGGCCGCTGCCGGAGAAGTGGCACGGGTTGCAGGACAAGGAGCGCAGATTCCGCCGCCGCTACCTCGATCTGCTCGCCAACGAGCAGGCCAGGCGTGTCGCCAAGGTGCGGATCGACACGGTCGCGGCGCTCCGGGACTCCTTCGTCCGGCGGGGGTTCGTCGAGGTTGAAACACCGATGCTGCAATCCGAGGCCGGCGGCGCGCTCGCTCGGCCGTTCGTCACCCACCACAACGCGCTCGATATCGACATGTACCTGCGCATCGCCACGGAGCTGCACCTCAAGCGCCTCGTCATCGGAGGGATGGAGAGAGTCTTCGAACTGGGCAGGGTCTTTCGCAACGAGGGAATCGACGCGACACACAATCCCGAGTTCACGACGCTGGAGGCATACCAGGCGTTCGCCGACTATCACGACGTGATGGACCTGATGGAGGGTGTCCTCGGTGCGGTCGCCGAGGCCGCCACGGGGGGAGCGGTCATCGAGTATCAGGGCAGGACGCTCGATTTCACGCCGCCCTATCGTCGGGTCCGCCTTCTCGATCTGGTGGCCGAGGCGACCGGCGTGGAGATCTCCTTCGACCGCACACGTGAGGAGTTGGCCGATGTGTGCCGGCAACACGGCATCTCGGTGCATCCGGTCTGGGGCAAGGGCAAACTGATCGTCGAACTGTACGAGCGGCTGGTGGAGCCGAACTTGTGGGAGCCGACATTCGTGATCGACTTTCCGAAGGAGACCTCTCCGCTCGCCAGGGAGCATCGTGATGATCCGAACCTGACGGAACGGTTCGAGCTGTTCGCCGGTGGGATGGAGTTGTGCAACGCATTCAGCGAGCTGATCGACCCCGTCGACCAGCGGGCGCGCTTCGAGGCCCAGGCTCGGGCCAAGGCCGAAGGCGAGGAGGAGACCCACCCGGTGGATGAGGACTTCCTCAGGGCGCTCGAATACGGGATGCCACCCACCGGCGGGCTCGGGATCGGTGTGGATCGGCTCGTGATGTTGCTGGCCGGCGAATCAACGATTCGTGAAGTGGTCCTCTTCCCGACGATGCGCCCCGAATAACCGTTCTCGTGACGCTTCGATGGGATAATTCCCGTCAACCGTCACGAGAACAGGGTTTTGAGTCTTCGCACCGCTTCGGTGATGTCCGCCGTCGACTCCGCGTAGGAGAACCGCACAAACCGGTTCCCCTTTGCCGGGTCGAAGTCGATTCCCGGCGTGGCCGCCACGCCGGTCTTCTCCAGCCACGTGCGGCAGAGCTCCTGGCTGTCGTCGGTGATGTGCGAGACGTCGGCGTAGATGTAGAAGGCGCCTTCGGCGGGGGCGAGTCGTGTGATCCCGCATGCGGCGAGACCTTCGATGAGGATCCGGCGGTTCGCCGCGTAGCGGGCGACGTTGGCGTCGAGCTCCGCCGTGGAGTCGAACGCGGCCACCGCCGCGACCTGGGAGAGCGCCGGAGCGGAGATGAACAGGTTCTGGGCGAGTCGCTCCACGGGACGAACGAGGCCGTCGGGCAGGATCAGCCACCCGAGGCGCCATCCCGTCATCGAGTAGTACTTGGAGAAGCTCTGCACGATGACGGCCGATTCGGAGTGTGCGGCGGCCGTCGGTGCCGCCGGTCCGTACGTGATTCCGTGGTAGATCTCGTCCGACAGCATGCGGATGCCTCGTTCCTCCGCATAGGCGGCGAGGGTTCGCATCTCTGCGGTCGTGAGGATCGTTCCGGTCGGGTTCGCGGGGCTGGCGACCACGAGACCGTCGAGGGGCCCTACGGCGTCGAGCAGTCTCGGTGTCGGATTGAACCTCGTATCGGGACCGACCGGGATCGGCACGACCGCGACGTCCAACGCTTCGAGGATGTTGCGGTACGCCCCATAGCCGGGTTCGGTGATCGCCACCCGATCTCCGGCGTCGAACGCGGCGAGCGTTGCGAGCACGAACCCTCCTGACGCTCCGACCGTCACCGCGACACGTTCGGCCGGCACATCGACGCCGTACGTCTCCCTGTAGTGGGTCGCGATCCGGTCGCGAAGCTCCGGGATGCCGGTGGCATTCGTGTAGCCGAGCCGTTCGGTCTCCAGCGCCTTCGCGGCGGTCTCGCGCACCCGGGTCGGTGCGGGCGTCGATGGCTGGCCGACTTCGAGGTGGAGCACGTCGCCGGTGGTCCGTTCCCGCTCTGCGGCGGCTTTCATCACCTCCATCACGTAGAACGGAGCGACTTCGGATCGGCGGGAGGCTTTCACACGTCGGAGGGTAGCTCACACGCCGGTGACACTCGTGTGGGCGCGACCACGTGACTCGTGGTCGGCGTGGCGACCGCTCCGGCGTCGGTTCGGGTCTGTGGTCAAGCCCCGTATCTGCGAGGATCGGTCAGCTCGCCGTCGACGGCGAGCGTGCGTTCGAACCCATCGATGCCCGACAGCGTGCCTGTGACGATCACCGCGTCCCCGGGTTGGAAGCGCGCTGCCGCGGCCGACGCCACGATCACCTTGACGGTCAGTGGCCCGAACAGATCGGTGTCGATGGACCCGACGTCGACCGTCACACCTGATTCCGACCGCCCGGCCACGGTGCCGTTCCAGCGGATCTGCCGTCCGGCGTACCGTTCTTCGAATATCGCCGCCATCTGAAAGCTGAGCAGATGACCTCCGAAGAGCACATCGGCGACATCGAGCGGTTTGGGTCCGACCGGCGGGGTGTCGGGTGTGGGCTCGGGGACGGTGTCGCTTGGTTCGGCCGGTGGGGAGATCGTCACGAACTCGCCCGTCTCCGAGTCGAGTATCTCTTCGGAAGTGACCACTTCGGCCGGTGGGGAGATCGTCACGAACTCGCCCGTCTCCGAATCGAGTATCTCCTCGGAAGAGACCACTTCGGCCGGCGGCTCCTCGGCAAGAAGCTCCAGCCCGTCCCACGGCTGGAACAGGTCCGGTGCCGGCGGAGTCGAGTCGTCGTAGCTGGAGCCGACTCTGTTCGTTGGCATGTGCTCGCGTTGTGCGAGGACCGTTCCCGTGGCGAGGAGAAGGCGCGCGGTCTTCACGATCCTGTCGAGCTTGCGTTCGAAGATCCTGCGCTCGAACACGATGGTGTCATCGGTGATCTTCGCCGCCGGGAGTGTGACCAGGAGTTCGCGCACCGCCTGGCGCATCGGAGGGGTAAACACGGTCGCCAGTCGCTCCGGGTCGCTGGTCTTGACCGTGAACACCTCGTCGAACGCCTCGTCTCCCGTCTCTGCGTCCTGGGCTCCCAGGAACTCCGAGACCTTCGAGAGCCCGGTCTTGCGGGTCACCTGCAGGCCTACGCCGAGCGACGGGTACCGAACGCGATACCTCGTCGATTTCGTGTTGCCGGATGAGCGCACCTCGATCGTGAGGCCAAGTCCTTCGACCTCACCTTCGATCCTCGGAGGGGCCATGGCACTCTTCTTCTGATAGGCGACGCCGAGCAGGCGAGCCGCCCCTCGCCACGTCGCGGTGACCTGCCTGTTCGAGACCAGAGACAGGATGCCGATGCCGATTGCGATGGCGATGATGAGAGGGAAGTCCATACAGGTCAGTGTACGGGGTCATCACCCGACCTTTGCGTGAGGATGTTTCAGGAGACCGGCACCGAACTCCGGTACCGGGCCCTACGAGCGTGCCTGCTCGACCTGGGCCAGCAGGTAGTCGCCGAGGCCGGCCAGCACATTCCTGGAGGGGATGGGTGCAAGATCGGCGGCGATCGAGGCTGCCGCCAGGGATCTCGTGCGCGCCTCGTCGAGCACCTGATCGACGAAACCGCCGGCCCGGACGATGCGGATGACTTCGTTGATCGTTCCGGCCGCGTACGGGCGATCGGCCAAGAGCTCTCGGATGTGGGGTCCGTCGGCTCCTTCGAGCGCGTAGAGCAGGGGCAGCGTGAACTTGCCTTCGCCGATGTCCGACCCCGCCGGCTTTCCGAGGAACTCGTCGGTGGCGACCAGATCGAGCGCATCGTCGGTGATCTGGAAGATGATGCCCAGCTCCCGTGCCCACGCACTCAGCGCCTCGACCGTGGCGGGTGTCGCGTCGGCTGCCATCGCCCCCACGCGGGCCGACGCCCGGATCAGCGATGCCGTCTTCATCTCCACGACCCGGTAGTACTCGTCCGGTCCATGATCGAGATCGAAGTCCAACTGCAGCTCCAACGTCTGCCCCTCGACGAGTTCCGCATAGGTGCGGGAGAGAAGTCGAACGGCGTCGCGCCCGAGCGAGTCCGCAGCGAGCTCCGTCGCGCGGGCCATGAGGAAATCGCCGGCAAGGATCGCGACCGTGTTCCCCCAGTTGGTGTTCACAGAGCCCGTTCCCCGACGGGTCTCCGCCTCGTCGATGACATCGTCGTGGTAGAGGCTGCCAACGTGGATGAACTCGACGGCGACGCCCGCGTCGACGACACGATCGTCGATCGATCGCCCGAACTCACCTGCGATCTGCGCGAGGAGGGGGCGGAAGCGTTTCCCGCCGGCGAGCAGGAGGTGTTGCGCGATGTCGGTGAGGAACTCGTAGCTCGACATCGACACTTCGGCCAAGCGCGTCTCGACACGCCGCATGCGGTCCCAGACGGCAGGAATCGGGACCAGGTTCTCGAGTTTTGGTGTGTCCACTCGGGTTCTCCGTCGTTGAGCCAGCATGGTAGCGATCGCTGGGAAGGGGACCGACGCCGGGCATTGCACGACACGATCGAACCGTTCGCTTCCAGAATACGGCTCAGTTGGAATGGCTATCGTGTCGATGAGCCCTATAGCGGGTGCAGGTGCGTGTGACGAGGTACCCTGCGGTCGAGTTAGAAAGGGCCATCGCTATACTCTGAAGTTGCCTCCCCCATCTGTTTGGGGGTAAGGAATAGGAGGCACAAGGCCGTGTTCGAGCGATTCACAGACCGGGCTCGCAGAGTCGTGGTTCTCGCCCAGGAAGAGGCGCGCCTACTCAACCACAACTACATCGGCACAGAGCACATTCTCCTTGGTCTGATCCATGAGGGTGAGGGGATCGCCGCCCAGGCACTCCAGTCGCTCGGTGTGAACCTCGACGGGGTCCGGACTCAGGTCGTGGAGATCATCGGCCAGGGTCAGCAGGCTCCGAGTGGACACATTCCGTTCACGCCTCGGGCGAAGAAGGTTCTCGAACTGTCTCTGCGAGAGGCGCTGCAACTCGGCCACAATTACATCGGCACAGAGCACATCCTTCTCGGCCTCATTCGCGAAGGCGAAGGTGTCGCCACGCAGGTGCTCCAGAATCTGAACGCCGATCTTCCACGGGTTCGACAGGCCGTCATCCAGCTGCTCTCCGGCGTGCAAGGTGAAGAACGTTCGTCCGCGCAGGGGAGCGGCGGCTCCGGACGCGAGACCTCCGGTTCGGGCTCCACGATTCTCGACCAGTTCGGCCGGAACCTCACCCAGCTTGCCCGTGAGCACAAACTCGATCCCGTGATCGGGCGTCAGCGGGAGATAGAGCGGGTGATGCAGATCCTGTCTCGCCGAACGAAGAACAATCCGGTCCTCATCGGCGAACCGGGAGTCGGCAAGACCGCCATCGTCGAAGGTCTCGGACAGCGCATCGTCGCGGGCGAGGTCCCTGAGACCTTGCGCGGCAAGCAGGTGTACACCCTCGACCTCGGTGCACTGGTGGCGGGATCGCGGTATCGCGGCGACTTCGAAGAACGTCTCAAGAAGGTCTTGAAGGAGATCAAGGGTCGCGGCGACATCCTGCTGTTCATCGATGAGATCCACACCCTCGTCGGCGCGGGTGCCGCAGAAGGCGCCATCGACGCGGCGAGCATCCTCAAACCGATGCTGGCTCGCGGCGAGTTGCAGACGATCGGCGCGACGACGCTGGAGGAGTACCGCAAATACCTGGAGAAGGATTCCGCCCTCGAACGGCGCTTCCAGCCGGTACAGGTGGATGAGCCAGACGTCGCCGAGACGATTCAGATTCTCGAAGGTCTCAAGGATCGGTACGAGGAACACCACAGTGTTCGCTATACGGACGACGCCCTGGTGAGCGCGGCGAACCTGGCGGACCGTTACATCTCCGACCGGCACCTTCCCGACAAGGCGATCGACCTGATCGACGAGGCGGGCAGCCGGATGCGGATCACGCGGAGCGGGTCGTCGCCCGATCTCAAAGACGTCGACGTCCGGATTCAGGATGTTCGCGGCCAGAAGGCCGAAGCCGTCCGCTCTCAGCAGTTCGAACGTGCCGCACAGCTTCGAGATCAGGAGCGTCAGCTCATCACAGAGCGTGCCGAGCGTGAACAGGCGCTCAAGGCGAGCGGAGCGCCTGCAGCCTGGGTGATCGACGAAGAGGAGATCGCAGAGGTCCTCGCACAATGGACGGGGATCCCGGTTCATCGGTTGACCGAAGAGGAGACCGAGCGGCTCATCCACATGGAAGAGAAGCTGCACGAACGGATCATCGGCCAGCACGACGCCATCGTGGCGGTCTCGAAGGCGATCCGCCGTACCCGCGCCGGGTTGAAGGACCCCAAGCGTCCTGCCGGTTCCTTCATCTTCCTCGGACCCTCCGGGGTGGGGAAGACCGAGACGGGGAAGGCCCTCGCCGAGTTCCTGTTCGGTGACGAAGACGCACTCATCCAGCTCGACATGTCCGAGTACATGGAGAAGCACACGGTCAGCCGTCTCGTCGGCTCGCCGCCCGGATACGTCGGCTACGACGAGGGTGGCCAGCTCACCGAGGCGGTACGGCGCAAACCTTTCTCCGTCGTGCTGTTCGACGAGATCGAGAAGGCTCACCCGGATGTGTTCAACACGCTGTTGCAGATTCTCGAAGACGGACGTCTCACCGATGCGCAGGGCCGTCAGGTGGACTTCAAGAACACCGTCATCATCATGACGTCCAATCTCGGGACCGCAGACCTCCGCAAGAAGGCGGTCGGGTTCGTGGCCGGTTCCGGCGAGGTCAACTACGAGATGATGCGGGACAAGATCCACGACGAGCTCAAGAAGCATTTCCGACCCGAGTTCCTCAACCGTATCGATGAGGTGATCGTGTTCCACGAGCTCGCCGTCGAGGAGGTCAAGGAGATCATCGATCTCATGCTCGTGAGAGTGCGGGACCAGCTCAGGTCGCGAAGCCTCGAACTCGTCTTGAGCGATGCCGCCAAAGAGCACCTGGCAAGACGCGGCTACGATCCCGAACTCGGAGCCAGGCCGCTGCGTCGAGCGATTCAACGGCTGCTGGAGGATCCGCTCTCCGAGCGTGTCTTGAAGCGCGACTTCAAGGCAGGCAGCACGATCGTGGTCGACCGTACCGAAGGTTCGGATGTCCTCGATTTCGAGGAGATCGAAGCACCCGACCAGCCGCCCGTGGAACTGGCGGGCTCCGAAGGCTGAGCCCGGCGGCCACCGGGTCGGTATTTCGTACTTCGTACTTCGTACCGGGCAGCCCTCGGATCGTCCACGGTTTGCACGTAGCGCGGCGCCGCGACGCTCGCCGCACGGTGTTGGGTCGACATGAGGCCGCGATGCCGAATACCAGGTACCAGGTACCTCCCACTGCGAGCCTCTCCGGAGGCCGTCTGATCGGCCGTCCCGCTTCTTCGCTTGCGCCGGGAGTGGCTACACTCATTCGTAATTCTGGGCCCTATGGCCCCACTACCCACTACTCAGGAGGGCGTGTTGAAGATTCGAAATAGAGCGCTGTTGGTGCTCGTGGTATTTGCGCTCATTGCTGCGGCATGTTCCGGCACGGCGGAGACCACGACAACGGCAGCACCCGGAACGACGGCGGCACCTGCGACGACGACTACGGCCGCACCGCTGCCCGGCGCGGGGATCACGGTCGGCATGGCCTACGACATCGGTGGACGCGGCGACAAGTCGTTCAACGATGCGGCCGCCCGCGGTCTGGACAAGGCCAAGGCCGATTTCGGCATTGATACTCAGGAGCTCGAGCCGACGTCAGGCGGCGAGAACCGTGAAGAGAACCTCCGGTTGCTGTCCGAGGCCGGTGACCCGCTCGTGTTCGCCATAGGGTTCGCCTTTGCCGACGGGGTTACCGCCACCGCCGCGGACTACCCGAACATCCAGTACGCGATCGTCGACTCGGTCGTCGATGCGCCGAATGTTGCTTCGCTCGTATTTGCAGAAGAGCAGGGCTCGTTCCTGGTCGGCGCCGCTGCCGCGCTCAAGTCCAAGACCGGCAAGATCGGCTTCATCGGTGGTGTCGAGGTCGACCTCATCAAGAAGTTCGAAGCCGGTTACATTGCCGGAGCCAAGGCGGTGAATCCTGACATCGATGTCATGACTCAGTACCTGACGCAGCCGCCGGACTTCAGTGGGTTCGGCGATCCTGCCAAGGGCAAGGAAGCCGCGCTGGCGATGTACCAGCAGGGCGCGGACGTCGTGTACCACGCAGCGGGTGGTTCCGGTGGCGGCGTTTTTGAGGCCGCGAGGGAGTACTCCGAATCGAACGACACGCATGTGTGGGCGATCGGTGTCGACTCTGACCAGTACCTCGGTGTCGGTGCCGAACTCCAGCCGTACATTCTCACGTCGATGCTCAAGCGTGTGGACACGGCCGTGTACGACACGGTGCAGGATTTCGTCAATGGAACCTTCACCGCCGGCGTCCACGTCTTCAACCTTGCAGACGACGGCGTCGGATATGCCACCTCCGGTGGTTTCATCGATGACATCGTGCCGCAACTCGAGGACTTCAAAGCGAAGATCATTTCGGGCGAAATCACCGTTCCGACCACCCCGTAACCCTCGATCCACCAAGTGGAGCCGAGAGGTCCGAGGCGCTAGCCTCGGACCTCTCTTCGCGAACGGACGACAGTGGCAGGATCACAGGGCGGCGCCCCGGCGGTGGAACTGCGGGGCATCACGAAACGATTCCCCGGCGTCGTCGCGAATGATCAGGTGAATCTGCAGGTCATGCCGGCCGAAGTCCACGCCGTCGTGGGTGAGAACGGAGCCGGCAAGTCGACGTTGATGAAGATCCTCTACGGGATGCAGGCCCCCGACGAGGGCCAGATCTTCGTGGGGGGCGACGAGGTTCGTTTTCGCAGTCCGAAAGACGCGATCAAGGCCGGCATCGGCATGGTCCACCAACATTTCATGCTCGCCGACCAGCTCACGGTGCTCGAGAACATCGTGCTGGGCGCCGAGCCGCGCTCCGGGCTGGAGATCGACTTCAAGGGTGCGAAGGCCAGGCTCGAGGAGCACTCGAGCGCGTACGGTCTCACCGTGGACCCGGACGTGCTCGTCGAGGAGCTTTCGGTCGGTGAGCGCCAGCGGGTCGAGATCCTCAAGGTCCTCTTCCGCGGGGCCCGGATCCTGATTCTCGACGAGCCGACTGCGGTCCTCGTGCCGCAGGAGGTCGACGAACTCTTCGAGTCCATGCGAGACCTGACCCGCGAAGGCGTCACGATCATCTTTATCTCACACAAGCTCGATGAAGTGCTCACGATTGCAGATGCCATCACCGTCATCCGTCACGGGAAGACGATCGACACGGTCCTGCCGAGCGACGTGGACGCCCGTCGGCTCGCAGAGATGATGGTCGGCAGTGAGCTCCCGACGCCGGAGACGCGCGAATCCACCATTCAGGAGAAGGTTCTCCTGAGGGTCGAGGGCCTGACGGTTCGGTCCGAAGAGACCGACAGGGTGATCCTCGAAGACGTGTCGTTCACCATCCGCCAAGGCGAGATCGTCGGGGTCGCGGGAGTGGAGGGCAACGGTCAGGCCCCGCTCGTCGAAGCGTTGATGGGGATGCTCACTCTCGAACAGGGAACCGTCGAGCTGCTTGGTACCGACATCACGGGGTGGACCAACCTCCGACGGCGTGAGGCGGGGCTCGGTCTCATCCCCGAGGATCGGCAGCGCCAGGGGCTGCTGCTGTCGGAGCCGCTGTGGGAGAACGCCATGCTGGGGCATCAGACGGTCCCGCCGTTCAGTCGCGGGTTCTGGATCGATCGTGTGGGCGCCCGCAGGCGCACCGCCGAGATCATCTCGTCCTACGGTGTCAAGACTCCGGGAGTCGACGTTCCGGCCATGGCCCTGTCGGGTGGAAACCAGCAGAAGCTGATCGTCGGACGCGAGATGTTGGCGGAACCGGCCGTGCTGATCGCAGCACAGCCGACGCGCGGGATCGACGTCGGCGCCCAGGCGTCGGTCTGGGAGGAGCTGCGTCGCGCCCGTGCCGCGGGGCTGGCCGTGCTGTTGATCTCTGCCGATCTGGAAGAGCTCATCGGTCTTTCGGACACGCTGTATGTGATCTTGCGCGGACGACTGGTTGCACAGCTCGATCCGAAGACCGCGACGCCCGAGGAACTCGGGTCCTACATGACCGGTGTGAGGAGTGCGACATGAAGGTGCGCCGAATGCTGATGAGTCTCCTGGCGCCGATCGGAGCACTGGCGTTCTCGTTCGTCGTCGCGTCCGCCGCCTTGCTGCTGGTGGGAGTCAACCCGTTCACGGCGTTCGCGGAGATGGGCAAGTTCGCCTGGAGTGAGGCGTCGCTGGTCTCCATCGCCAACCGGACGGTGCCGCTGTTCCTCTCCGGCCTGGCCGTCGCCATCGGGTTCAAGATGGGACTGTTCAACATCGGTGTGGAAGGCCAGTACCTTCTGGCGGCCGTGTTCGCCGCCTACTTCGGAGCACTTGTCAACCTGCCTCCGGTGCTGCACGTTCTCTTCATCATCTTGGTCGCGATGGTCGTCGGAGCCCTGTGGTCCGGCATCGCCGGCGTCTTGAAGGTCAAGCGGGGCGTTCATGAGGTGATCAGCACGATCATGCTCAATGTGATCGCGGTCGGGCTGGTTGCCTGGCTCCTGGCGAACTTCTTCCGAAAGGTCGATCCGGGGGACCTGAACATCAAGACGGCAGAGCTGCCGCACAGCGCCTGGTTCCCGTCGTTGAATCCTCTGATGAGCGCCATCGGATTGAAACCGCCTCCCGGTCCCTCCATGCAGGGCTTTCTGCTCGTCGCGATCGTTGTCGGGATCATCTACTACCTGCTCGTCTGGCGCAGCCGGTACGGATTCGAGCTGCGGTCTTCCGGCATCAACCCCGACGCGGCACGGATGAGCGGCGTCAATCCGGACCGGATGGTGGTCCAGACGATGCTCCTCTCCGGGGCGCTCGCCGGACTCGTCGGCATCTCACCGCTCCTCGGCTTCTTTCACAGGTATACCCAGGATTTCTCGACGGGACTCGGGTTTACGGGCATCGCCGTCGCGTTGCTGGGAAGGAACCATCCGGTGGGTATTGCGTTCGGCGCGTTCCTCTTCGCTCTCATGGATCGTTCCGCGCTGATCCTCGATCTGAAGGGCATCCCGAGAGAGATCGTGACGATCATCCAGGGGGTCGTCGTGCTCGCCGTCGTGATCGCCTACGAGATCGTCACGCGCATGACCCAGCGCCAAGAGGTCACCGCTGCAGCAGAGGCGGCGAAGGCGGACCTGGAGAAGGTGGCATGAAGATCTGGCAGCCGAAGACGAAGCTGGGACGCAGGCTGTGGGCCGCGACCCTGTGGGGGTCTTCGGGGATCCTCGTTCTCGCCGTCGTGCAATCCATCGCCGGTACGCAGGAGCTGACGTCACATGGAACGTTCGGTGCGGCACTTCGGATGGCGATGCCGATCATGCTTGCCGGTCTCGGTGCCGTGTACTCGGAACGATCCGGTGTCGTCAACATCGGTCTCGAAGGCATGATGATCATGGGCACCTGGTTCAGTGCGTGGGGCGCGTGGCAGTTCGGGAATCCCTGGTGGGGTGTCCTCTTCGGCATCCTCGGCGGGGCGATGGGCGGTCTGATCCACGCCATCGCGACCGTTACCTTCGCCGTCGACCATATCGTGTCGGGGGTGGCGATCAACATCCTGGCCGCAGGGGGCATGCGCTTCCTGTCGGCGGTGTCCTACGCGCCGGACAGCGGCGGTGGTGCCACCCAGTCGCCGCACGTGTCGGGGGTCGGGACGTTCAGTGTGCCCTTCCTGGCGGGCGGGAAACTCTTCGGTTGGAAGAGCCCCGACTTCTTCGGATGGCTCGAAGCGCATCATTGGTTCTTCCTCTCGGACATGGGAGGGTTGCTGCGCGGGTTGACCGGCGGTCTGTCCTGGTTGACGGTGCTGGCTCTGCTTCTCGTCCCCGCAACGATATGGCTGTTGTGGAAGACACCGTGGGGTCTCCGGCTGCGTTCGTGCGGGGAGAATCCGTACTCTGCCGAGTCGCTGGGTGTGTCGGTGCTGAAGATGAAGTACTACGGCGTTGTCATTTCCGGAGCGATGGCCGGTCTGGGAGGCACGATGCTGGTCCTCGTGCAGGCCGGTATCTATCGGGAGGGCCAGACCGCAGGGCGAGGCTACATCGGTCTCGCCGCGCTGATCTTCGGAAACTGGAACCCTGCGGGAGCGCTGGCCGGCGCGTCACTGTTCGGATTCGCCGACGCCCTCCGGCTGCGATCCGAAGAGGCCGTGCACGCGCTCTTGTTGTTCATCGCCGTGCTGCTCGCGGTGCTGTTGTTCTGGATGCTCTACCGGCGTAGCTGGATCCCGGCGGCAGCGACGGGGTTCTTCGCCGTGGTGTTCCTCATCCTGTATCTCACGGTCCCTGTCGTCCCCACACAGTTCATCGCCTTCACGCCGCACCTCACGACGCTGTTGGTGCTGGGGCTTGCCACGCAGCGGCTTCGCATGCCCGCGGCCGATGGCCTGCGATACCGGAAAGGGGAAGCGGTCTAGCTTTTCTTGGTACCTCGTGCTTGGTGCTTGGTGCTTGGTGCTTGGTACTTGGTACTTGGTACTTGGTACTTGGTACTTGGTACTTGGTACTTGGTACTTGGTACTTGGTACTTGGTACCGGCAGAAGCCGCGACGCTCGCCCTACGGTCTTGGTGCCGGGCAGGTTGCGATACGAAATACGAAATACTTTCTCGGCAACCGTCGAAGCGTTCCCGACGGATGACCTCGTATCAACCGAGAACCGGGGTCACTTGGTCGGGCGGCCCCAGAATTCCAGTTCGGCGATCGCCAGCTCGTTGTACGGGGTCTTACCGTCGACGGACTGTGACGCATACGTCGAGGTGACCTTGAAGGTGATCTGGGTCGTGCTGAAGCTCGTCACCGCGATGGGCTGCGCCCTCTTTGTGTCTTCGAGTTGGTCGATGAACGGGGCGTCCGGTAGATCATCGAAATCGATCTCGAAACCTTTGACCCTGTAGTTCATCTTGAACTTCTTGTCGTCCGAGACGTTCTTGAAGACGATCGTCTGCAGCGCGTACGCCTGTGCGAACGTCACTTCGATCTCGGCGCCCTTGCCCTTTGCCGAGGCGTCGTTCCAGTACGTGCTGTCTTGACCGTCGAAGAGGTTGTCACAGGAGAGGCTTTCGTTGAGCTCACTGGAGCAGCGCCAGTCGATCGGGACGATCTTCACCGGGATCGCAGCCACGGTCGTCGATGTGGTGGAGGACGTCGGTGGGACTGCAGGAGTCTTGTTGCCGAGCAGCGAGTTGACCGCGAACGCGAGGATGGCTACGACCGCGACCGTCCCGAAGATCACTGCGAGGGCGCGCGCTCCGGCGGTGGTGCGGATCATGGGCTGGGGAGCGACCGGCAGTGGACCTTGGGTGATGCGGGCGCCACACTGCTCACAGTGACGGTTCGTGGACGGGTTGGAGGCTCCACATGAGGGGCAGATCACAGCGTCGACCATCGGGGAGACCGAGACAATCGGTTCGATCTCTTGGCCCTCTGGAGGCTCATCGAGGTCGAACGTTTCGTATCCCGCGGATTGGATCGAGCCGATCCACTGTCCGCAGTTGGGACAGAACTCCTGTTCCTCGAAGACCTCTCCACAGTTGCTGCATGTGATCTGTGCCAACGGTGCCTTCCTCGTTCAGTTGCTATTCTGCCACGTGCGTGCCATCTCTCGCGATCAGAACGGCGGAAACTTGGACGGCCGGCAATCTTGTCGGCGGTTTTCTCCTTCTCGCGCTCGTCGCGCTTGCCGTGATCGCCATCTTTCGTGTCACTCTGCGTCGGTAGCATCACCTCCACATGAAGTATCTCTGTTCGTCGTGTGGACATCGATCCGCGAAGTGGATGGGGTTCTGTCCTCAGTGTGGTTCGAGAGAGGCGCTGGTCGAGGATCGAGCTACACGGCGCGCTGCGCCACCGGAAGTCGTCCCGGTCGCGTCCGCGGCAGCCTCGGCAGGTGATCGCTCTCCGGTCGGCATCGGTGAGATCGACCGGGTGCTCGGAGGTGGGATCGTCCCCGGGGCGGTGCTGCTCCTCGGTGGCGAACCCGGCGTCGGCAAATCCACCCTTCTTCTGCAGGCTGCAGGATCGTTCGCCGGGACAGGGCGCAGCGTGCTCATCGCGACCGCGGAGGAGTCTTCACATCAGGTCGGGCTGCGGGCCAAGCGCCTGGGCGTGGATTCTCCACGGGTGTCACTCGTTGCCGATTCCGACATCGATGCCATCCTTGCCGCGGCCGACGCGATGCGGCCGGATCTGCTCATCGTCGACTCCATCCAGACGGTCTCCGCTCCCGGAGTCGGATCCGTGCCCGGTTCGGTCTCCCAGGTCAGAGAGTGTGCGGCCAGAGTCATCCAACATGCGAAGGAGCATGCCACCGCTGCGGTGCTCGTCGGGCACATAACCAAGGACGGAGGCATTGCAGGTCCCAAGACGCTGGAGCACATGGTCGACGTCGTCTTGTACCTCGAGGGTGAGAGCAACATGGGGTTGCGCGCTCTGCGGGGGCTGAAGAACCGGTTCGGACCGACCCATCGACTCGGCCTGTTCGAGATGCGGAGCGAGGGTCTCGCGGAGGTCGAGGACCCATCTGCGGCGTTTCTCTCCGACTGGAGGGGCTCCTCGGCGGGGACGGTCGTGTTTCCGACGGTCGAGGGGAGACGCCCGGTTCTCGTCGAAGTTCAGGCCCTCGTGTCGCCGAGTTCGGTGCCGCAGCCCCGACGCAGTGTCCGTGGCCTCCAACCGGCACGCGTCCATCAGCTTCTCGCCGTCATGGAGCGCCACGCGGGCCTCGGCTTCTCGGCGCACGAGGTGTACGTCAACGTCGTTGGCGGGATTCGGGTCTCCGAGCCGGGGGCCGACCTTCCGGTCGCGCTCGCGCTTGCATCTTCCCTGCTCGATCGGCCGCTGGGATCGCTCGCGTCGTGGGGTGAGATCGGCCTGACCGGCGAGGTCCGTCCGGTCGCCCACGAGCGAAGGCGCCGGGAAGAGTCGGCCCGTCTGGGTATCGAACGAGTCGTCGGCCCGAGGAGCGGTGCCCCTTCCAGTCTGCGCGACGCGTTGGAGAAGGCGTTCGGCTGACACGGTGCCCCTCTTGCCGGTTGCCGAGCAGGTACTTCGTTCCTTGTACTTCGTATCGCGACCTGCCCGGCGCCGAGACCGTGGGGCGAGCGTCGCGGCTCCTGATAGCCGTTCGCCGGCTGCTCAACTGCCGCAACCCTGCCAGGCGTTTCTGCAAGGCATCGAGAGCGGTGATTGTGGGAAGGAGCCACACTCGCCCTGAGGTGCTGCGGCAGTGGTGGCGGCGGTACCGAATACGAAGCACCGGGTACGAAGAGCGAAGCGAGCCCGGCTGATCCCCGTAACCGTTCCGGGGCCGCACTAGTCTTCACCAGCAATGACCTCCGACCTCTTCCTGCAGACCGTTCAGCGGCTCGCTCCGGGGACTCCGATCCGGATAGCGTTTGGACGTATCATCCAGGAGGAGAACGGTGCCCTCGTCGTCCTTGGCGACGGACCCGAGGTTCAAGCGATCTGCTCCGGGGGTTTCGATCTTTCCGGCACCGAGTTCTCGTCTGCCAGGCTTGCCGAACTGGCGAAGATGGATGGTGCGATCATCATCGACGATTCGTGGAGCAAGATTCTGCGGGCCAACGTGCACCTGTTGCCGGATCCGTCGATCGCGACCGTCGAGACCGGTGCCCGTCATCGGACTGCCGAACGGGTGGCCGTTCAGACGGGTAAGCCGGTCGTTGCCGTGAGTGAGGATCGACGCGTGGCGACCCTGTTCCTCCATGACATGCGTCAGGAGCTGCAGGATCCGACGGATCTCATGGCGTCGGTGAACCAGTCTCTTTCCACCCTCGAGCGTGTTCGCAGGCGCCTCGATGAGGCGGAGGAGCGGCTCACCCCGTTGGAAGTCTCCGACCTGGTCACGTATCGGCGGGTTGTCGTGCTCGTGCAGCGAGCCGAACTCGTCCGCAGGATCGGCGATTCGATCAAAGAGGATCTCATCGGGCTGGGCGGGGCCGGCGATCTTGCACGCCTGCAGCTGACCGATCTCATGCAGGGAGTCGTCGAGCTCAGGGATCTCGTCGTTCGAGATTACGTGCGGCCGTTGCGAGTGGGCACGGTCGAACGCAGGCTCAAACGGCTCGAGGCCGTTCCCACCGCGGAGCTACATGAGCCGGATGCCGTGGCAGAGGCTCTCGGCTTCGAACATCTCGACGAGCGTGCAGAGCCCTTGGGTATTCGCGTGCTCAATCAGGTTCCCCGCTTGCCGGACAACATTCGCGACGGTGTTGCCAAGCATTTCCGGAGTCTTCAGAAGATGATGAGTGCCTCGGCGGCCGAGCTGGATTCTGTCACGGGGATCGGCAAGGCGAGAGCGCAGGAGCTGCGCAGAGTGTTCGACCGATTGCAGGAATCCGTTCATTCGTGGGACCACGAACCGCTCTGACGCGTCCGCCAGGCAACGCACACGGCAGTAGCCGGTTTCGGGCCTTCCGCGGCCGACCTTCAGCAAGAGCCACCACGCTCGTCCCGCGGTCTCGACGCCTGGCGGGTCGTGACACGCAGTACGAAGCACGAGAAACGTACGGATGCGGCGGGCCTCCGGCTTCTGGCGAAAGCCGCTACGCTCGCCCCGGCGTCTCATGGCGACTGCCGCTGCGCAACGAAGTACGAAATGCAAAGCACGGGTGAGTGCAGCGAGACCACCGAGTAGAATCCCCCTCCCAACCTGAGGATCTATGGCTACACCGAAGAAACCTGCCGCGAAGAAAACGGCTGCCAAGCCGGCGGCGAAGAAGCCTGCGGCGAAGAAGCCTGCGGCCAAGACCGGCACGAAGACGGCGGCGAAGAAGCCCGCGGCCAAGAAACCTGCGGCCAAGGCTCCTGCGAAGACGGCGAAACCCGCAGCAAAGAAAGCGGTTGCGAAGACGGCGGCGAAGAAACCTGCGGCCAAGGCTCCTGCGAAGACGGCGGCGAAGAAGCCTGCCGCGAAGAAGACAACCGCCAAGACGGCGGCGAAGAAGCCCGCGGCCAAGAAACCGTCGATCTTCAGCGTCGGTGACAAGGTCGTGCATCCACAACACGGTGCCGCGATCATCGTCAAGAAAGTGCGGCAGACGGTTGCCGGCTCCCGCCAGGAGTACTTCGTGCTCGAGATCGCGACGGAGCAACTCACCGTCTTCGCCCCGGTCGACACGATCGAGGAAACGATTCGCCCGGTGATCTCCAAGAATCAGGCACGCAAGGTTCTTGCGGTCTTCAAAGATCCTCCGCAGGAGGCAGGGAGCAACTGGAGCCGGTGGTACAAGATACTGAATGAGAAGATGACCAGCGGGGACATCTACCAGGTCGCCGAGGTCGTGAGGGATCTCACCTACGCGCAGCAGATCAAGGGAATCTCCCCGGCTCTCAAGAGGATGCTCTCCCGTGCACGACTGACGTTGACATCCGAGTTGCAGTTTGCGCTGAACGTGGGTGAGGAAGAAGCGACCAAACGCCTCGACCGGGCTCTGCCCACCGTGGAGGAGCCGGACGCCGGCGGTACGACGTGATCGTCGAGATCGTGCGCCTGCTCATCACGCTGGCGCTGACGGCCGTCGGCTATCGAACGGGCCTCGCCGTGCACGCGGCCAACCCGGACACCGCTCAGGTCCTGGGCGCGATCCTGGGTGCGGGCACGGGGTATGTGCTGGGGGGTGTGCTCGGCAGACGGTTTCATTCCTCGCTGGAGGACATGCCGAAGGTCGTGGTTCCTCGCTCGAGTGGCCCGGAGCTCTTCGCCGGAGCGTTTGGACTGGTGGTCGGCATGTTCGTCGGACTGGTCGTCGGGCTTCCCCTCATCATCTTCCTCCCACCGGAGATCTGGCTGCCTCTCGCGGTTCTCGTCGTTGTCGTCTTTTCGATTGCCGGGGCACGGCTGTTTTCGGGACGCGCCGATGAGATTCTTGCCGCGACCGGCCTCAGAAGGCGCGGTGGTCTCGTCACCAGGTCTCTGGATGCATCCGGCTACCTGTTGGACTCCTCGGCGGCCATCGATGGGCGGGTGCTGAACCTCGCGCGTCTCGGCCTTCTGCGTGGACGGCTGTGGATTCCCGAATTCGTGATCGACGAGTTGCAGGGCCTCGCAGACGCGAAGGATCAGGATCGCAGGCGGCGAGGACGGCGTGGTCTCGATGTTCTCGAGGCATTGCGCGACGTGCAGGGTTCTGACGTGGCCGTACTCGAAGAGACCGTTCCCGAGTTCGAAGATGTCGATGCCAAGCTGATCGTCGTTGCCGGCAGGGCCGAAGCTTCGTTGGTGACGACGGATCACAATCTCGCGAAGGCTGCCGCGGCGAGAGGCATCAACGTGGTGAACCCGCAGGTGCTCGCCGATGCGCTGAAGGTACCGGTGGCCACGGGTGACCACCTTCATGTGAGGGTGAGCCGAGCCGGCAGCGAGCCGGGTCAGGGTGTGGCGTTTCTGGATGACGGAACGATGGTGGTGGTCGAGGATGCGGCCGAGCTCGTCGGCTCCGAGATCGATGTGGAGATCACGGCGACAACTCGTACCGCCGTCGGACGGATGCTGTTCGGGCGGCAGGTCTCGTAGGCGTGCGCCCATGAGCACGATCGGTTGGGGATTCGACGCTCACCGGTTCGGAGGCGAGGCGCCGGTGGTGCTGGGTGGAGTCGTCGCCGACGGCCTGCGTGGGCTGGTCGGGACATCCGATGCCGATGTTGTCGCCCACGCGGCTGCCGATGCGTTGCTGGGGGCCGCAGCCCTTGGAGATCTTGGAACATTCTTTCCGTCCGGTGATGTTCGATGGCAGGGGGCGGACAGCATGGAACTGCTCGAGTCGGTGGTGTCGCGGTGCCGGGCCGTGGGGCTGACCGTCGACCACATCGATGTGACGGTGGTCGCCGAGACGGTCCGCATCTCCCCGATCCGCGAGGAGATCCGCCGTCGTCTCGCAGACGCGCTGGGTGTCGACCTGGTGGCGGTCTCGGTCAAGGCAACTTCGACCGACGGTATGGGATTCACCGGTCGAGATGAAGGGATCGCCGCGGTCGCCGTCGTCATCGGCGAACTGGCGCCCGTCGTCTGACGCTCGGTACCATCGGCGGTAATGAAGGTCTTCAACACGCTCGGTCGTCGGTACGAGGAGTTCACGACACGGGATCCCGGCAAGGTGGCCATCTACCTGTGTGGCCCGACCGTGCAGTCCGATCCACACGTGGGGCACGGCAGGGCGGCCGTCGCGTTCGATGTCATTCGCCGGTACCTGCAATGGCGAGGCTACGAGGTGACCTTCGTGCAGAACGTCACCGATGTGGAAGACAAGATCATCGCCGCCGCGCAGGAGCGCAACGTGCCGGTCGAGGAGCTCGCGAAAGAGATGACCGATCGTTTCCGGGCCGCATACCGGGCTCTCGGTGCGCTCGTTCCCGACGTGGAACCGCGAGCAACCGATCACATCTCCGAGATGCAGAACCTGATCACGATCCTGATCGAGCGTGACCACGCCTACGAGTCGGGTGGGGATGTCTACTTCGTCGTTCGCTCGTTCCCCAAATACGGGGAGCTGTCCGGTCACCGAATCGACGAGCTCATCTCGGGAGCCCGTGTCGAACCCGGGGAGCACAAGCGCGATCCGCTCGATTTCGCTCTGTGGAAGGCAGCAAAGCCCGGAGAGCCGCAATGGGACTCTCCGTGGGGCCCCGGCCGGCCTGGCTGGCACATCGAATGCTCTGCGATGTCGATGAAGTACCTCGGAAACGGTTTCGACATTCATGGTGGGGGTACAGATCTGATCTTTCCTCACCACGAAAACGAGATCGCCCAATCTGAAGGTGCGACCGGCCGGCGGTTCGCTCGCTACTGGCTGCACAACGGGATGGTGAATCTCGGTGGCGAGAAGATGGCAAAGTCGACGGGCCAGGTGATCGGCCTGGAGGAGGCCATCGATCGCTTCACGCCGATGGCGATTCGACTGTTCTATCTTCGCGCCCACTACCGAACCCCTCAGGAGTACTCGGAGGCTCTGCTGGCGGACGCGAAGGCATCCGTCGAGAGGCTGTGGACGTTTCGTCGCCGCGGACCGGGCGAGCTGTCGACGGAACCCGACGAAGCGGCGATCGCACGATTCGAAGAAGCGATGGACGACGACTTCAATACGCCGGAGGCGGTGGGGATCCTCTTCGATGTGGTGCGAGAGGGAAACCGGAGAATCGACGCCGGGGAAGACGCGGGGCCGATCTTCTCGGCGTTCGATGTGATCGCAGGTGTGTTGGGCCTGATTCCCCCGTCCGAGAGCCTCGACGAGTTGAGAATGGAATTGGCTGCACTGGCCGAAGAACTCGGCATCGGTCCCGGTGCGACGGCCGAAGAAACGGTGGAACGGTTGATCGCCGCCCGACGCGTTGCACGCGATGAGCGTGACTGGGCCACTGCCGATTCCGTGCGGAAACGACTCGATGATCTCGGAGTCGTCCTCGAGGACACTGCTGATGGCGCGCGCTGGCATCGGCGCTGAACTCGAAGGCGTTCATGCCGTCGAGGCGGCACTCGATCGTGGCAGGGTCGAGACCCTGATCGTCGAACGCGCCAGGCTTCCGAAACTCGAAGACCTGATGTCTCACGCTCGCGAGCAGGGCGTGGGTGTCAAAGTCGTCGACGAGCTCGAGGCGGTGACGGCGGTCCCGCAGGGGGTGAGAGCACTTGCCCGGCCCATCCGAACGGTTGCTCTCGACGAGCTCATCGATCCGGCGCCCGCAGCGGTTGTGGTGCTCGACCATCTTCAGGATCCGCACAACGTCGGGGCGGTCGTCAGATCCGCGGTTGCCGCAGGCATGACCGGTCTGGTCGTTTCCGATCGGAGATCGGCGCCGCTCGGTCCGACCGCGTTCAAGGCTGCAGCCGGCGCGTTCGAGCGACTGCGGGTATGTGTGCATCCATCCAGTGCAGACGCAGTCGCGAGGCTCAAGCAGTTGGGACTGTGGACCATCGGGTTGAGTGCCGACGGTGACACCTCCATCTTCGACTTCGACCTGCTGACCGAACCGATGGCCGTCGTCGTCGGAGGGGAGGGACAGGGGCTCGGTCGACTCGTGGCGAAGCGCTGCGACGTCCTGGCCCACATTCCGATGGCAGGCGCGGTCGAGAGTCTGAACGCCTCGGTGGCGGCGGCATTGGCGATGTTCGAGGTGGCCCGGGTTCGCTCTTCCTTCCCCTAGCAGGGGAGGTACCCGAGCGAAGCGAGGGGGATGGGGTGGAGCCACTGAGCGACCGGCGCCACGCGGGTACACCCCCATCGCCTCGAAGACTCGGCCACTTCCCCCTGAGGGGGAAGGAAAGAGACCCCCATCGACGTCGGCTCGTTCCTCGCCTCGGCCACTTCCCCCTGAGGGGGGAGGAAAGAGACCGAGGAGTGTCTATCCTCCTTTCCCAGCCACCGGATGCTTGCCGGGGGCCGATCGCTGGCGTAGCTCAGTCGGCAGAGCAGCCGCCTTGTAAGCGGCAGGTCGTGGGTTCGATTCCCTCCGCCAGCTCCGGAAATCCGCCGGTCCGCGGGTGAAGGCAGATACGCTTTCGCTCGGAGGTTGGTGATGCTCTCCCAGCGAGACAAGATGGTGCTCGATTTCGAACGTTCGTGGTGGATGCTGCCCGGTCCGAAAGACCGTGCAATTCGTGAGCATCTCGGGGTGAGCGCCGGAAGCTACTACGGGATCCTTCGGCGGCTCATCGATGCACCCGAAGCCTTGGACTACGACCCGTTGACCATACGTCGTCTTCAACGCATGAAGGCGACGAGGGCCCGATCGGCGTCACTTCGAGCCGATTCGGCGAAGACCTGATGGGTCGACACGCTGCGCCCGGGCTCGGTGGGTTCTTCAGGGAACTCGGTATGTTCTCGCTGAAGGTGCTCTTCTGGGGCGTTGTCGTGTTCGGCGGGGTGTTGCTGATTCCGAAGTTGCTGGGAGGATCGACGAGCACCTCCACCGCGGCGGTCCTTGCGGAGGTGACGACGACGGCTCCCACCACGACGGCTCTTATCACGACGGTCCCTACGACGACGGCCCCCACCACGACGGCAGCGGTCCTTGCCACGACGACGATCGCAGTTCGTGACCCGTCGGAGGTGCAGGTCCAGGTCGTCAATTCCACCGATCGCAACGGACTCGCTGCTTCCCTCAGTGAGGCACTCGCGACCCGTGGCTACGAGATGGCGGATAGCGACAACTACTCGCAGACGCTCGACACGACACATGTCTGGTACTCGAGCGGTTTCGATCGCGAAGCGGCCGTGCTGGCATCCGGGTTCGTGCCGGGTGCGATCGTCGAGGAAGCGCCCGAACCGTTGGACGTCGACATCCTCGTGGTGATCGGCGCTTCGTACAAGGGGTGAATCGACTCAGCGGAAACCGCGGGAAGAGGCTACCTACCGGCTTCTGGGTGATTTGGGCGTGGCTGATGGTGGTCCTCGGCGGCGTGTCGATCGCCGCGGGCATCGTCGGCGGGGTCCTCGCTCCGAGCGTGATTCTCGACATCGTCTCCTTCTGGCCGCTGCTGGCGCTGGCAGCGCTGGTCGCGGTGGCTTTCCGTCCGTGGCGTCGAACCGACTCCTCGCGCATCGGTGCGATCTTTCCCATGCTGCTCATCACGGTCCTCGGGGTGACGGTGAGTCTGCACCTCCTCGGATGGTCTCGACTCCCTTCCGCGGCAGCGGACCTGACCGGACCGGGATCGGACACGGCTTCGGTCGTTTCGTTGAAGGTCGATCTGCCCGGGAAGCTGGTCCTCGATTCGGGAGAGGGTGCTCTCTACACGGTCAAGCTCGACAGGGAGGGCGGACGTCTCGGGGTCCCGGAGGCGCTGGAACGTGGGGGCGGCGAGGAGACGATGTTCATCGAGATCCGTCAGAAAGACGGTGGACGATGGTTTCGGACCAACGGATGGGCGATTCGGCTCGCCCCGGAGCCGGCATGGAATCTGTCGCTCACGTCTCCGGAGTTCGCCGCCGACCTTCGATCACTCGACGTCCGGTCGGCCGAGTTCTCGGGGAGCGGAAGCGTCCTGCTGGGGCCACCCGTCGAGGGGATGCTCGTCGTGGTGTCCGGGTCCGTGGTCGTCGAAGTCCCTTCCGGCGTGCTCGTCGAGGTGAAGGGGACGGCGACGGTGCCTGGAGGGTGGGAAACGACGAGCGGCGGCTACCGATCCGCGGGGCAGGGCCCTGCCATCGAGGTTTCTGTAACCGAAGGGTCGCGAGTGGTGATCAAACAACGATAAGCTGAGGGCCCAATGACGAAACTCCCAGGATACGAGCAGATCAAGCGAGCTGGGATCGTGTCGTGGAGCGTGGTCGGAGCGATTCTCCTCCTTGTCGCCCTTGTCTGGCTTGCAGAGGCCGTCAGGGTGGTCTGGCCGCCGTTGGTACTGGCCGTCGCGCTGATCTATCTGCTGGCACCACTCGTCGATCTTCTCCAGAGACACCACGTCCACCGGTTGGTCGGATCCTGTCTGTCCTACCTGTTGTTCATCGGTCTGATGGTGCTGATCGGGTTCCTCGTCGTGCCGATCATTCAGGATCAGTTCCAGGAGTTCGCCGACCGGGTTCCTCAGATCGTCGACGACGTGGGTGTGTTCGTCACCGACGTAGGCAGGCGGTTCGGCTTCGCCGTCAACGTCCTCGACATGCAGTCGATCCAGCAGTGGGCGGCTTCGTTCTTCAGTCCGGAACGAATCCAGGAGATTCTTGGTCAGGCGGGAGCGTTTGCACGCACCGGCATGCAAGTCATCGCAGTGTTCGCACTGGGTCCTGTCCTCGCGTTCTACATCCTCATGGATCTTCCGGGTATCAAGCAGCGGACTCGGAATCTGCTGCCGGAACGGGTCCGCGCTGAGATCGTGCATGTGTCGACGCAGGTCGGGAGAGTCATGGGCGGGTTCGTGCGGGGACAGCTTCTCGTGGCGCTGATCGTCGGCATTCTCTCGAGCATCGGACTGCGGATTCTCGGGGTTCCCTTCTGGCTGGTGATCGGGATGACCGCCGGTCTGTTGAACATCATCCCGTTCATCGGGCCGTGGGTCGGCGGCGCCCTGGCCGGCCTGCTGTCGCTGCTGTTCAAGGACGCTGCCACCGCCATCTGGTCGGTAGCCATGTTCGCCGCGGTCCAGCAGTTCGACAACCACGTGATCAGCCCGAACATTCTCAGAAAGCGGGTGCAACTGCACCCCGTATTCATCCTGCTTTCCCTGCTCCTCGGTGCATCGCTGGGCGGGTTCTTCGGTCTGCTCGTCGCGGTGCCGGTGGCCGCCGTCTTCAAAGTCGTGGCCGGGCACTTCTGGAGGACGAGGGTGCTGGGAGAGTCGTGGGAAGAGGCCGCCGAGGCGGTGGCGCCGGAGTACGTTCCTCCGGGCAGGGAGAGTTTGATGGCGAGACTTCGCCGTGGCGGTTCGATGCACGAGTCGCACGACGAACCGGGCGGCGAGCCGGATGGCGAAGCGGTTCAGACCCGCACGGATACCGAGGATCCGGCGTCCCGGTAGGTCCGGGTCAAAGGTTTTCTTGGTGTGCCGATGACGGCTCCCGACACGTTGCACACCCGACCGACGTCCTGATGAAGCGACGTTCGAGCATGATCGGGCAGCGATCTCCTCGACATTTCGCGACGTGCCTTGTTTAGAATGCTCGCCATTCCCGACTCGTTCGGGAAGGACTGACGGCGAACACGATTGGGCGTCTTCCAGATGCTCAGAAGGATCGATATGAACGGACACAAAAAGACATTTTTCCTCCTATTGGTGCTGGTTGTATTTGCGATGGTCGCTGCAGCCTGCGCCGGCCCGGCGACGTTGGAGGACTTCACACCGAAGGATCCAAGCTTGGGCGGAGTTCTCATCGGAGCCGATGAGCCGATCAAGATCGCGACGTTGCAGGCCATGAGCGGCGCTGTGGCCAGCCTTGGCCAAGACCAGGTGCGCGGTGTCGAGATCGCCATCGACGAGAAGCCGGAGATTCTCGGCCATAAGGTCGACTTGGCCTTCAAGGAAGACGACCTTTGCAGTTCCGAGGGTGGTACCACGGGTGCTCAGCGGATCGTGTCCGACCCGCAGGTCATCGGTGTTATCGGGACGAGCTGTTCGGGCGCCGGTGTTCCGGCATCCAAGATCGTCTCCGAGGCCGGACGTGTCATGATCTCGGGATCCAACACGTCGCCTGTGCTGACCGAAGTTGGGGGAGTGAAGGGCGCGGCATGGCAGCCCGGCTACTACCGGACGGCCCACAATGACGCCGTTCAGGGTGCTGCCGCAGCGAACTTCGTGTACACGAAGCTCGGCCTGACCAAGGTCTCGACGATCAATGACGGTGACCCGTACACGCAGGGCCTGACGACTGCGTTCGGCAAGTCGTTCAAGGATCTCGGTGGCGACATCGTTCTGGCAACGGCCATCGGTGCCACGGACACGGACATGCGGCCGGTGCTGACCGAGGTTGCGGCCTCGGGCGCCCAGCTGATCTTCTTCCCGATCTTCCAGCCTGCGGGTGACTTCATTGCCGGCCAGGCGAAGGAAGTCTCGGGGTTGGAGGACGTGAAGCTCATGGGTGCAGACGGTCTGCTGTCGGACACCTACGTGGTGCTTCCGCAGACGAAGGGCATGTACTTCTCGGGTCCTGCCACGCCGAAGACGGCGGCCTACGCCGACTTCGTGAAGACCTATGAGTCCAAGTTCGGTGAGAAGCCGATTCAGGCGTTCCACGCGCAAGCTCACGATGCGGCCATCATGCTGCTCGACGCGATCGAGGCCGTCGCCCAGCAGAAGGGTGACGTGCTGTACATCGACATGAAGGACCTGCGCGACGCTCTGTACAAGACGGACATACAGGGGTTGACCGGGCACATCGTCTGTAACCAGTTTGGTGACTGCGCCGATGCCGTTATCGACATCGTGCAGAACACCGATGCCACGGCGGACATCACTGCGGTGAAGGCGAACGTGCTGTACGAGTTCAGGCCCGGTCAGTAGCGATCGACGAGACTATGGGCGTTGTCCGGCGCCGCCTCGTGGCGGCGCCGGATAATGCCTGAGGTACCACCTGACTATGGCAGAGCAAATGGCTGTGGATCATGTCCACGTACGGCGTGTCGGTTTCGTCACGGTCTTCCTGTGGGGGATTCGTATCCTGGCGATCCTGGCGATCGTCTACGGCTCCTGGGTCAGTCTTGCGTCCGGGAGGCTGACCGGAGATCAGTGGAAAGACCTGATCGTGTTCGGTTTCGCGCAGGGCTCGATGTACGCGCTGATCGCTCTGGGCTACACGATGGTCTACGGCGTGCTGAAGTTCATCAACTTTGCCCACGGCGAAGTGTTCATGAGTGGAGCGATGATCGGGTTTTTCGCCGCCGACGCGCTCCAGAACGCGGGGTTCTGGAACGCCCATCCGGTCCAGTCACTCCTCATCGTGCTCCTCGTGAGCATGACCACGTCGACCACGGTCGCCGTGTTGGTCGAGCGTATCGCCTATCGGCCGCTTCGCGGGGCCCCGCGGCTCATCCCCCTGATCACGTCGATCGGCGCGTCGTTCACTCTGCAGTACCTGTTCAAAGGCCTCTTCGGTGCCGGCACCAAGTCGTACCCGCCGATGGAGGCCCTCAAGGGCGCATGGGACATCTTCGGATTCAGGATTCTGAAGAACCAGTCGGTCGTCATCGTGGCTTCGCTGGTCATGATGGCCGGCCTCTACCTGTTCGTGGAGAAGACCAGAACGGGCCGGGCGATGCGAGCCGTTGCCGAGGATCCTGAGACGGCCGCGCTCATGGGTGTCAATGTCGACAGGACCATCGTCAAGGTCTTTGCCGTCGGCGGAGCCATGGCCGGGACCGCGGGTGCCCTCTGGGGCCTCGTCTTCCCGACCGTCAATTTCCTCACCGGTTTCTTCCCTGGCATCAAGGCGTTCACCGCGGCCGTGCTCGGCGGTATCGGTAACATCGCCGGCGCGATGCTGGGCGGCGTGTCTCTCGGTCTGTTCGAGGGCGTCGGACCGAGCCTGGTCCTTGCGGGATTCCACGTTCCGGCATTCAATCAGCTGCGCGATGTCGTCGCGTTCGTGGCCCTCGTTCTCGTTCTGATCTTCCGCCCGACCGGCATTCTCGGTGAGCAACTCGCGGAGGAACGAGGGTGAGTACGGCAGCAGCGATCGATACGCGCGGGACAGCCGGGCTGAGACCGTCCCGGCCCGTCGATCTGCGGCGCGCGATCAGGCTCGGTCCGCTGGCAGGCGTCGTCGCCATCGTGATGGCCGCCATCGGCATGGTCGAAACATTCGAATCGCGTGTGCTGATCGATCCGTTCCTGGCACTCGGCTACGCGGCCCTGTATCTGGTCCCATTCGCGTTCGGCTACGTCGCGGCTCAGCCGCCGGAGCAGCTGGAAGGCTTTGCTCCACCGAAGTTGGGGGGACGGAACGTCGCGGCCGGCGCACTCGCCGGACTGCTCTGCGGTGTCCTCCTGACCGGGTTCTCGCTGCTGGCCGGCGCCGTAGACCTGCGAACGACATTTCCTTCCGTTTCTCCGGCCATGGTCCAGCTCCTGCGATTCGGCCTCGGCGCCGGAGCGGCGGCCGTCGTGGTTCCCTTGGTGAGCACCGTCGTCGGGGCGTCCGGGGGCGTCGTGCACCTCTTGCCTGCTCGACTTCGCCGGAGCATTCTCTACAGCCTCGCATGGGTGCTGTTGTGGGGGTTGCTCGAAGATGTGTTCCAGCAGTTCTTCCGTGGTTTCCGTGTGCCGGGACTCAACCAGATGCTCTATGCCCGCTCCGGTGGGCTCTCGGTGCGGGGAGCAGTCGTCATCGGCATCGTCTTCTTCGGTATCTACTGGTACCTCGGTGGTCGCAAGACGACGGTTCGAGGCCGCTTCGAGCAACTGAATCAGCAGCAGCGAGTTCGGGTCTCCCTGGTGGCGGTCGTCCTCGTTTTCCTCGCGCTGGCGGTGCTTCCCAGCATCCTGGGGTCCTTTCTCTCCGAGGTGCTCGATCTCGCGGGTCTCTTCCTGTTGATGGCGCTCGGCCTCAACATCGTGGTGGGGTTCGCCGGTCTGCTCGATCTGGGATACGTGGCCTTTTTCGCCGTCGGCGCATACACGGCGGCAATCCTGACGTCTCCCAACTCGCCGAGGTGGACGCCGGAGATGACGCTGTGGGGAGCGCTTCCGTTCGTGATGCTCGCCGCCGCCGTCGCAGGGCTCCTCGTCGGGGCCCCCGTGCTACGGATGCGCGGTGACTACTTGGCGATCGTCACGCTCGGTTTCGGCGAGATCGCTCGGATCCTGCTCAACTCGGAGGCGCTGGCGCCGGAGTTTGGCGGTGCACAGGGCATCATCAACATTCCGACGATGACCATCGGCCCGATCATCATCAAGACCCCGCAGAACTTCTTCTTCCCGATCTTCATCTTCGTGCTGCTCGCCGTATACGTATCGCTGTCGTTACAGAAATCGCGGATAGGCCGCGCATGGATGGCGATGCGCGAGGACGAGTCGGTCGCGGAGACGATGGGGGTGAACATCGTCACGGCCAAGCTGTCGGCGTTCATCGTCGGCGCGGTGCTGGCCAGCCTCGGAGGTGCGCTGTTCTCCGCCAAGATCGGGGCGATCTTCCCGCACTCGTTCAACATCGTCGTGTCGATCACCGTGCTCGTGATCATCATCGTGGGTGGTATGGGCAGCATCCCCGGTGTAGCGCTCGGTGCCGTCGTGCTGATCGCGATGCCCGAACTGCTGCGCGAGTTCTCCGAGTACAAGTTCCTGCTCTACGGCGTGCTCCTGATATTCATGATGATCAAACGGCCGGAAGGATTCATTCCGAGTCGACGAAGGGCCAAGGAGCTGCACAAGGATGAACTGCTCCAGGATGCCTGGATGGATATCTACCAAGCCGACGCCGGGGATGAGCCGGCCGAGGGAGACGTGTGATGCCGCTCTTCGAGACGAAGGCCCTTCGCAAGACATTCGGGGGTTTGACTGCAATCAATGGCCTGGACCTGCACGTGGAGAAGGGTGAGATCGTCAGCGTCATCGGTCCGAACGGGGCCGGGAAGACGACCCTGTTCAACCTCATCACCGGAATGATGCCGCCGGACTCGGGCCAGATCAACTTCGACTCCGAGAACATCGTCGGTCTCGCACCGAGCCAGGTCATCAAGCTGGGGATCAGTCGCACGTTCCAGAACGTACGGCTGTTCCCGACGATGACCATTCGTGAGAACGTCATGGTGGCTCGTCACTGCCGTACGAAGTCGGGTGTCATCTCCGCAGTGCTCCGCACGCCGAAGTTTCGGCGGGAAGAGGAGGAGACCAAGCGCATCGCTGAGGAAACCCTTGCATTCTTCGGGACCCGGCTCGTCGGATACCGCCTCGACCAGGAGGCATACATGCTGTCGTACGCGAATCGACGCCGGCTGGAGATCGCCCGAGCGATGGCGTCGTCCCCGAAACTCATCCTGCTCGACGAGCCCACCGCCGGGATGAACCCGAAAGAGACGGCCGAGATCGCCCAGTTGATCGGTCGGCTTCGCGACAAGAAGGGGTTTACGATCTTGGTCATCGAGCACGACATGCGGGTCGTCAAGGGCGTTTCCGACCGTGTCGTCGTCATCGACTACGGAAAGAAGATCGCCGACGGCAGCTACGAGGAGGTCGCTCACAACCCGCAGGTCATCGAGGCGTACCTGGGACGCCGGACCGAGAAGGATTCGAAGTGACTGCTCGGACACCGGTCCTCGAGATGGTCGGCGTCGATACCCACTATGGCGCCATTCAGATGCTCCGCGACGTCAACGTCGAGATCTACGACGGTGAGATCGTCTGTTTGCTGGGCGGCAACGCGTCGGGCAAGACGACGACGCTCAAGACGATTCTCGGGTATGTGACGCCGTCGGACGGTGAAGTTCGCCTCGACGGCGAGAAGGTGAGTGGGCTTCCCACGACCAAGATCGTCGACCGCGGCATCACGATGGTTCCCGAGAATCGCAGGCTCTTCAAGCGGATGACCGTCAGAGAGAACCTCGAGATGGGTACGTATCTCAGGAGGGACCGCCGGGGAGTGGAAGAAGACCTCGAGCGGGTCTTCGATCTGTTTCCCCGGGTGAAGGAGAGGCTCAATCAGCGGGCCGGCACACTCTCCGGGGGCGAACAGCAGATGGTGGCCATGGGGCGGGCACTCATGGCGCGTCCGAAGGTGCTGTTGATGGACGAGCCCTCCATGGGGTTGGCGCCGGTGTTCGTCGCACAGAACTTCGACATCATCCAGCAGGTCAACAAGGAGCAGGGCACCGCCATCTTCATGGTGGAGCAGAACGCCAACATGGCCTTGTCGATCGCCGACCGTGGCTATGTGCTGCAAACCGGGAGGATCGTGCTCGCCGACACTGCCGAGCGGTTACTTGCGAACCCCCAGATGCGTCAGGCGTATCTCGGAGAGATCGACTGATCGAATCCGGGTCGAGACCGGTCTAATGTGGCAGGGCAGATGGAGCCCATCACACACGAGATCGCCGCGACCGACGCCTACGCTCGAACCACCGAGGCGCTGGTCGTCGACGTGACCGGGCAGGGTGTCGTACTCGACCGGACCGTCTTCTATCCACGCGGAGGGGGTCAGCCCGGCGACACCGGCGTACTTCGGTGGGATGGGGGCAGCGTCGCCGTCACCGACACGATCCGTTCGTCCGGTGTCCCGGTTCACGTCCTCGATGGGGAGCCACCGGCGGTGGGGACGACCGTGACCGCAGAGATCGACTGGGACCGTCGCCATCTCCTGATGCGCACTCACACCGCCCTGCACGCGCTCTCTGCGATCATCTGGCAGGACTTCGATGCCAAGGTCACGGGCGGCAACATGGAGCCCGGTGCCGCCCGGATGGATTTCGAGCTGGACTCGATCTCGGTGGAGTTCGGCCATCGCGTCGAGGAACGGCTCAACACCGAACTCGGCGCCGACCGTCCCATCCACGTGCTGTTCCTGCCTCGGGACGAGGCCCTTGCAGATCCGGAGCTGATCCGGACCAAGGTCAGCCTCTTGCCGCCGTCGATCGATCCGATCCGCGTGATCGAGATCGAAGGTCTCGACAAGCAGGCCGACGGAGGGACCCACGTCCGTTCGACGGCCGAGGTCGGCAGGGTCCGGGTCGTCAAGACACAGTCCAAGGGGAAAGGGAACAAACGGATGCGCATCGAGCTCGAGCGGTGATCGACTCTTGATCGACTTCATCCTCGGCCTGTACTTCGCCGGCCTGTTCGTGCGGGGCTGGCTGCGTGGATTCGTGCGCGAGCTGATGGACCTCATCGGTCTGATCGTCGGGCTCGCCCTCGCATTCCGACTCAGTGGCCCTGCCGGCGCATTCGTGCGCAACTGGGCCGGAACGTCCGACGTGGTCTCGCGCCTCATCGGCGGCTTTGCAATCTTCCTCGCCGTGGGGATCGTGGCGAGCATCGGCGCCCATTTCCTTCAGCGGCTCTTCTCCCTTCCCGGCCTTGCATTGTCGAACCGGCTCTTTGGGGCGGTGCTGGCTCTGACGTGGGCGTTGTTCCTTGCCGTTCTGATCTTGTCCCTGCTGGCCGTGCTCCCACTGCCGCCGTCGGCGGCAGACCAACTCGACAACTCCAGAGTCGCCACCTATCTGACCGACCCGGATGCGTTGCCGCAAACGGTCTTCCAGTCGATCGCAGGGGATCGGGTGCTCGAAGCTCTGCTGAATATGCAGGAGCTCGTTGGCGGCAAGGAGGTCATCCTTCAGAAAGGTGAGACACTCGAGCTTCCCGCCGCGGCCGAGGACGACCTCAGGACCGACGACAAGGCGGCAGCGGAGATCTTCGATCTCCTCAACCGTTCCCGTGTCGAGGAAGGACTCGATCCGCTGGCCTGGTCGGCGGCGCTGGCCGGCGTCGGTCAGGCCTACGCCGAGGAGATGTATGTCGGAGGGTTCTTCAGCCATGAGTCGCCGGTGACCGGCAACGTTGTCGATCGAGTGAAGAAGGCCGGGATTCCGTATCGCGTCCTGGGAGAGAACCTCGCGTTGGCCTCGACGGCCAAGACGGTGCACGACGGCCTGATGGCCAGCCCGGCGCATCGCGAGAACATCCTGCGACCCGAGTTCACTCGAGTCGGTATCGGCGTGGTCGCCGGACCGCTCGGACTGATGGTGGTCGAAGTGTTCCAGGGCTGATTCCCGTTTCCTCCCCCAAGAGGCTCCTCCAGGGCCGACGTTGGGGGAGGTGTCCTCGGGGCTTTGGCCGAGGGCGGAGGGGGTCTTGGGGACGTGTCCCGCCAGGGACGGAGGGGGTTGCCTGGCGCCGAGATCAGGCCTGTGATCTGGCCGCTTCGAGCAGTTCTGCAGCCGAGCGTCGGACCGCGGCGGCGAAGGCGTCGAGATCGGGAACGGCATCCCAGTCGGCGTGGAGTCCCCATGCGATCTCGCCGTCGTAGCTGAACAGGGCGATGCCGATATCGTGGCCTGCCCACAGTGGGACGGCGGGGTATTGCACGATCAGCCTGGAGTCGAGCAGGTACATCGGGAACTGCGGTCCGGGTACATTCGTGATCGTCATGTTGAACGGGCGCATGCCGGTGGCGAGCCGTGCGGCACGTTGCATCAAGGTCATCGGTGCCCCCGAGGTGAGCTGGATGATCGTCGAGGCGCCGAGTGCCTGGTTGGTTTCCTTGAGCTTGCCCGTGTGTTCCTTGATGAGCGCGAACCTCCGCAACGGGTCACGCTGTTCCAGCGGCAGCTCGATCAGCCACATCGCGATCTGGTTCCCCAGGGATCCTCGTTGATCCTTCGGACGGACGCTGACCGGGACCATCGCACGGAACTCGACCCCGGTGACATCGAAGGCTCGTTCGTTGATGAGGAAACTGCGGATCGCCCCCGTTGCGACTGCCAGTACGACATCGTTGACGGTGCCGCCGAGGAGGTTCTTGACTTCCTTGAAGTCGTCGAGAGGCAGGGTCAGCCAGTCGAACCGTCGGTTCGGGCCGATCGGTTCATTGATGGGGGTGCGGGACGCGGCCGAGAGCCATCCCGAGGTGAGCGAATGTGCCACGGCGTTGGCTCTCCGCCCTACTTCGGTCGCAAGTGAACGCCCCTGCTCGAATAGCCGGGGGACACTGACTGCGATCTTTGCCGCGCGTGCCAGGCGACGGAGTGTCTCGTCGACGAGGAGCTGCGCTCCTCGTGGCACGGGCCGCGGTATGTACTCGGGGGTCGGCTCGATCTCTGTCGTGGGGGCGAAACCGAGAAGGACCCCCATCAGGTCCACACCCGAGATGCCGTCGAGCATGCAATGGTGGATCTTGAAGATCAAACCGAAACGGTCCTGCTCGCATCCTTCGACGATCCACATCTGCCACAGGGGCTTCGCCCTGTCGAGCTGGCTTCCGAGGATCTGGCCGAACAGCTCTCTGAGTTGTGTGTCCGTTCCCGGCTTCGGAAGGCTGATGTGGCGGACGTGGTAGTCGAGGTTGAAGTGCTGGTCGTCGACCCAGACGGGGTACTTCTCGATCGGGATCCACGCGAGATGCTGCCGGTAACGCGGCACATAGTGGAGTCGAGACCCGATGAACGAGCGAATGCGTCCGATGTCGATGCCGCCATCGGGCCGTCTCAGCGTTCCTCCTTCGAACAGCGCCACACCGGCGACATGCATGTGTGCGGTGGAGGACTCGAGCGCCAGGAAGGAGGCGTCGAGAAAAGAGAGCCGGTCATACGCAGGTTTGGTCATCGGTGCTCCTTCCGGGACAAGCCTACGGCGTGACCGGATCGGCTGGTCATGGCTCGAGGAGCACGCCGAGCCCCTCACGGGCCGCGGTGGCCAGAGCCCGGGCGGCCGCGGCGATGTCCTGGCTCGCGACCCCGACGGATTTGAAGAGGGTGATCGGCGAACTCGGTTTGGACCTGTGCGTCAGCAGGTCTCCGATCGTCGCATCAGGCGAGCGTTGCGCCTGGATGAGGTCACCGGCTTCTTCCGAGGCGGCTGCGATATCGTCGACTGCGACGAACGCCCTCCTGACCGTCTCCGGGGGTATCTCGGCCATCTCCGGCGTGAAGGCGCCGATCGCGTTGATGTGCACGGACTCCGGCAGTGACGAATCACGGAACAGGGGAATGTGCGCCGGCGTCGCAGTGGTCACCACGTCCGCGTGGCCGACCGCCTCATTCGCGTCGCTCACGGCTTCACCGCCGACCTGTCTGGCCAGCCGCTCGGCCCTGTCCCGGCTTCTGGACCATACGAGAATCCTGGTGATCGGTCGGACGGCGATGACCGCTTCGATCAGATCTCGAGCCATCGCGCCTGCGCCGAGCATCGCGAGTGTGGAGGCGTCGGGCTTCGCGAGCAGACGCGTGGCGAGACCGGCTGCCGCACCTGTCCGGATCGCGGTGAGCGTCGGTCCATCGACGAGGCCGATCGGGTGCCCGCGCCCGTCGAACACCACGACGATCCCCGCCGGGTCGCCGGGTGTGATCGAGACCACCTTGATGCCGGTGCGGCTTCCCACTTTCCCCGCCATGAACAATGACGAACCGAGCAGAACCCGCTGAGGTGTTTCACGGTCGTCTCGAAACGCCTCACGCATCGCGCCGATCGCCGAGCTCATCGGAAGCGCCGCTCTCAGGTCGTCAGGTCCCAGATACCGCATCAGGCGAGCACATTCTTGTTGTCGACGGCGAGGGGGTCGCGGTCGACACCGAGGAACGAAATCGGGACGTCGGTGTCGTACGAAGCTCGCCTGCCGGTGATCTCCTGGGCGATCAGCGACCCGATCATCGGCGCGAGCTTGAACCCGTGCCCACTGAATCCGTTGGCGACGAACCACCCTTCGAGCTCGGTGGGACCGAGGACGGGGTGGACATCCTGCTGGTTGACCGTGTAGAGGCCGGCGATGCCCGAAACCGTTCCTTTGTGGGGAAGCGCCGGAATGCGGTGATGGAGGGCATGGATCTTGACGTCCTTGAATGCCGCGTCGGCGCTGGTGCGGTAGTTGTCCGGATCGACGCGTTCGGTCTCGTCCTCCGCGAGAACGGAACCGAAGAGAACCTGCCGGCCGCGGGACTCGGGCCGCAAGTAGATGTTGTGGTCCACCGTCACGGGGATCGGCCCTTGTACCTCGTCGGCCATCGCCCGGTACGCGACCTGCACACGGGTCGGTGTGAGCGTCCAGGGCACATCGACTCCGGCCGCCTCGTTGAGGCGGTTGCACCAAGGACCGGCAGCGTTGATGACGAGTGGAGTATCGATCGTGGTTCCATCGGCCAGCGTGACCCCCATGACGCGTCCGCCGCCGGTGCGCACCCCGGTGACGGGAGATCGGAAGCGGACTTCGGCGCCCTCTCGTCTCGCGGCGGCGATCAGATCCTGATTCGCTCCCGTCGGGTTTGCGTAGCCGCCTTCCTCTTCGAACAGTGCAGCTTCGAGGTCGCGGCACTCATGCGGTGTGGCGCCGGTCAGATCGAAGGGTGCATCGCACGTCGAGAGGGCGGGAAACCGCTCGCGGGCCCCTTCCGCGTCGAGGATCGATACGTGGACGCCTTGTGATCGGAGGCGGTCGACGGTGTGGTGCGCATGGTCGGCCGTGAAGCCCAATATCCAGAGGACACCGGCATGTTCAAATCGGTTTGTCGGTTCTGGGAGCCGGGTGAAGTCGGACCAGTTTCGGTAGGCGCGCTGACCGCCGAGAGCGAGCCGCACCATGTTCGTCTGGGAGTAGAGGGTCCTGATAACGGCCGACGATGCGCCGGTCGACCCTTCCGACGGCCCCGCGCCCTTGTCGAGAACGACGATGTGGTCGGACGTGCGGCGGGCGAGCTGATACGCGATCGAGGACCCGATGATGCCTGCACCGATCACCACGATGTCCGCTGTCTGCACTGCCTGCCTCCCGTGTCAGTTTGCCTACTGTATCGGTGTTCTCGTGTGGGCATGCGGGTTCTGGCGCATCGAGCGCACCAGTGTCGAGACCGTGACCCATTGCACCCAGACGATACCCACGACGACGAAGACACGTTCGGAATACCCCGGATACCAGTGAGGTGTCGCAAGGAATCCGAGACCGGCTGCCAGGAACAATCCCGCGTAGGCAAGACCCAACCGCCGCCGCCCGGTCTCCTCGGGGGCGGCGGCCAACGCGGTGAGCACCATTGCGAACAGCAGGGCAGTGAACGCCATCCCCCCTGAAATGTCGTGCAACGCCCCGATGAAGGTCGTCCACCCCCACTCGACGAGGTCGTCGCGAAAGATCGCCGCGCAAATCATCAGAGCGCCGTGGGCGGCGAGGGCGATGCGCGCGGCGTCGTGACGGCGGTTCGTGACCGAGCGCAAACCGTGGGCGAAACCGATGATGAGCAGACCGTAGATCGCGAATCCGGTCGACATCGCCCACGGGTCGGAGACTCCCCGGGCACTCAACTTGGAGATCGTGTCGGTGGCGGGATCGAGTTCGGGGTGCTGGGCAAGTCCGATGAGGAATGCGAGCACGACGATCGGCGGGGCCAGCACCCCACCGATCAGCCCGAGCCGAGTCGATGGCATCCGACGCATGAGCGCCCGCGGCAGGATTCGAACCTGCGGCCTACTGCTTAGGAGGCAGTTGCTCTATCCCCTGAGCTACGCGGGCAGTGTGAGCTCCATACCTCTTGTGATGTGCTCACCGGGGGTGTGGCGCATGGGGGAGATTAGATCGTCGTGTCTGGGGAGGGGAAAGCGGGTGGGGGCGCGTCGGAATGTCGTCTTGGGTCGGCTTGTCTGATCGGTGGTGTTGTCGGACGTGTCGCGGATCGTCGAGGGATCCGCCCGGTGGTCTACGGCGGGTCGGGGCCGGTTGGGGGTTTGAGGAACCGTCGGCGCTGGGGCGGGGTGTGAGGGTCGATGCGGTAGCCGAGGCCGTGGATGACGACATGGTGGTGATACCAGCACAGGGTCGTGAGGTTGTCGGGGTCGTTGTCGGCTCCTGAGGCCCGCCAGTCGATGTGGTGGGGTTGGAGGCGGTACCGGGATTGGCAGCCGTCTGCAGTGCATCCCTCGTCCCTGTGGAGGACGTAGCGGCGTATGCGGGGCGAGATGACGGCGGAGCGATTCCCGATGCCGAGTACACGTCCGTCTTCGGTGGTGGCGGTCACTTCGATCGTGCCTTCGCAGAGGATCGCTTGCAGAGCTCTGGGCCCGACACGTGGTCCTGCTTCGATGGTGACACCGGTCTGACCGTTGGTGGCTGCGGCCGTTCGAGCGTCGACGAAGATCGTCACCGCCGGTGTGCCCCGTGCCGGCGAATCTCCGGGTGCCGAGTCGTTGCAGATGGCTACGAGAGCGTCGGCGCGCCGTTGTGCGCTCGAAGGTCGGCTCTCATCCGGGTGGAGGGGGAATCGGTCGGCGCGGTCCGCGAGGGCTCTGTCGACGATGGCGCCCTCGTATCCGGGGAGGGAACCCCACAGTCGCCACGTCGACTGGTCCAGGTTCGGTTGCATGACGAGGTGTCGTCCGTTGAATGCGGTGATTTCGTCGGTGGGGGAGACCCGCCGGTGGTGGGCGATGCGTCGCCGCAGACCTGCGATGTCCCAAACCTGTGATTGCTCCACCAGGTCATTGCCCGGTGCGACGGCTGCGAGGCGGATCAGTTCTGCTGCCCGGTCGAAGGTGACCTCTCCGGTCTCGAGAGCTTGCCGCACGCCGTTATTGCCGGATCGGGCTGTTCGCGTCAGCAGCCGGGCGGTTTCGGGGGCGACATCGAGCCGTGCGGTGATCCACTCGGTCAGACCGTGGCACGCGTCCGCCAAGGGGATTTGCCGCCGGTCGATCTCGGTCAACAGCCTCGCCTGGATGGCGCGGAGCCGAGCGATCGTCGATTCGATCTCGACCAGGTCCGTCTCGATCCGATCTGTCGTCATCTCGTTCATGGTGCCACCGTATCAGTCGGGTGTGACAGAAAACGACCGATAACGATAGGCAACGCCAGAAATCTCGCCGGGTTGCCGACCTCGGGTTCCTCACCGGCGTGTGCATCTCTGACATCATGGCCAAGATCTCTCATCCGTGGTCAAACCCCGCCGCCTGTACATATCGGTGCCGACAGGGTGACGCGAGGTCCGAACCGACGGACGTCATCCGGCAGACCGGCGCCAACCTGGCAGGCACCGGCCCAGGGTTGCTCTCGCGGTCTGGCAAAGGCCGGGATGGGCGTCGGGACGTTGGAGCAGCGGCCATGGGACGCCGCGTGTGAGATCCGTGGACCGCTCGACGCCCCCAAGTTCAAGGACCACATCCTCTCGCTCGTGTTCCCGAAACGTCTCTCGGATGTCGTCGACGACGAGATTGTCCGTCTGGGACCCGTGCCGCGGCTCTGCCGGATCGCTCATCGGACAACGCCTGCGGCTTCTCGAGATCCATGGCAAGTCGACCGTGGGGGCCTTCAACGCCCGCCGGAGGTCGTGCCGCTCGAAGTCTGCGGGCAAGAGATCAACGCCCCGGCGCATGCCATCAGCCGAATGAACGCAGTCATCAGGACAGGGACGACGGCGCCGCCTCGGCACCCTCGGAGTGGTGCCGGTGAAGCATCGAAATCTGGTGCAGGTCAGCCCTCGAGTGCCTGGTCGAGATCGGCGATGATGTCGTCGGCGGCCTCGAGACCGACCGACAGGCGGATCAGCCCGTCGGTGATGCCCGAAGCTGCACGTTCCTGCGGGGCGACGACTCGGTGGGTCATCGACGCCGGATGCTCGATCAGCGTGTCGATGTTGCCGAGGCTGACGGCCAGCGTGCAGAGTTCGATCCGGTCGAGGAATCGGGTGGCCGGCTCGTAGCCCCCGAGATCGAACGCGATCATCGCGCCGAATCCATCCATCTGGCGCCTGGCGAGTTCGTGTTGCGGGTGGGAGGGGAGACCGGGGTAGTGGGTGGCCACCACGGCCGGGTGGGACTCCAGAAAGCGGGCCACCGCCATCCCGTTGGCACAGTGGCGACTCATGCGAAGCGGGAGCGTCTTGAGGCCGAGGTTGGTGAGCCAGCAGTCGAACGGGCTCGGCACCCCACCCATGAAGCGGATCAGCGACGGGATCTCTTCTTCCATCAGTGCCGGATCATTGCTGATGACGGCACCACCGATGACGGTTCCGTGGCCGTTGATGTACTTCGTGGTGCTGTGGACGACGGCGTCGGCACCATGCTCGAGAGGCCGCTGCAGCACGGGTGTGGCGAACGTGTTGTCGGCCACGACCTTGGCCCCGTGGGCATGGGCGATCTCCGCGGTTCGGGCGATATCGATCACCGTCATCGTCGGGTTGGCCGGGGTCTCCACGTAGACGACCTTCGTGTTGGTGTGTTGGGTCAACGCACGTACGAGGGCCGCCGGTTCCAGTCCGGCGATGCGGCTGTTCGTGATTCCGTAGGCGGGCAGGATCTCGGTGATGAGGTGGTCGGCGGACCCGTAGAGAACCTGCTGGGCGATGATGTGATCGCCAGCCTTCGCCAGACCCATCAGGGTGGCGCTGATGGCCGCCATGCCCGAGCCGAAGACCTCGGCGGTGACCGCCTCCCGGTCTGCCGTGAGTCCGTGGCTCTCCAGAGCGGCCAGCTTGTTCGCCAGAGCCGTTCGTGCCGGGTTGCCTCCGCGAGAGTAGATGTACCCTTCCTCTTCTCCTTCGGCCCACTCCTCGACGGCTCGCATGCCGTCGAAGGTGAACGTCGAGGTCTGGTAGATGGGAGCGACGTGGGCTCTCGACGCATCGTGCACCTCCCCGGCGTGGATTGCTTCGGTGGCCATCTGGTGTTGCAGCTCGGTGCTCATCACGGGCTCCCTTCATTTGGCCGCCACGGCAGTGTGCGGCTTCTCGAAATGCGAACTGATCGTTGCACCACAGTACCGGTCGGCCTGGCGCACAGGATCGACCGCTCGATGTTGGTGTCATGTGCCTGGCACTGTCATGCGTCGATGGCGCCGTCCGCGAGGGGTGAACCCGATGGTGTCGACGAATTGGCGCCGGTCGTTTCGGACAGGGTCCGAACCGCTTCGCGGTCTAATAGCCTTGCGCGGTGAGTTGCGCTTCATCGAAGGTGAGCTCACGCAGTGCCGCGGCGAAGGCGTCATAGTCCTGTTCGGTGAACATGAGGGTGCTGATCCAGATGATGACGCTGTGATCATCGTTCCACGCGGCAATGTCGAGCCGCGTTCCGTCGAGGTAGTCGGTGGTGCAATGGTTCCAGAAGTTGTACAGCCCGTTGTAGGTGCCGTCGTCATACACGCCCATCATGCCGCTCACACCATCGGTGCCGCCGATGCAGCGGTCCGACCTGTTGTGTGAGCGGATCCACATCTCGGGGGTCCACGAGTCGTACGGGGTCTTGTGGGCGATGCCGATCTGGAAGCCGGGCGCGGTCCAGCCGGTCGTGTAGTCGCTGATGTCATAGCTGCCGACGGCGTAGAGTTCTATGCCGGTGCCATACGGTCCGTCGGGCGATGCGTACAGCGGTGTCGCATCGACGGTGAGTTCGGAATCGAAGTCGTCGGCTTTGACGGTGTGGATGACACCATGGGAGTCGACCAGGTCGAGATACTCCACCGGCCACGGTTCGGTGGCTACCAGGTAGAAGCCTGTCGTCTTGATCCAGTCGAAGTTGTCGGTGGCATCTTCTGGTGACATTCCGGTCGGCAGAGTGGTCGTGGTGGAGGGAGGCAGGGGCCTGGACGTCGTCGTGGTGCCCATTGCGGTACCGGTTGGGGTACTGGTCGCGGTACCGGTTGCGGACCATGTCTGTCCTGTGGAGGTGAAGGGGATGCCGGAGGAGATGTCACCTTCGTAGAACAGGTTTTCCGATGGACGGTAGGTGTTGATACGGGTCGGTACGGCGGTGCCGTGAGTGAGGATCGTGTCGCAGTACTGGCTGATTCCGCCGAGGTCGGTGTAGGCGGGTGCACCTTCGACGTCGACGATGATGTCCCCGGCCTTGATCCCTGCCGTTTCTGCGGGGCTGTTCGGGACGACTGCACGCACGAACAGGCCGGTGGGCAAACTGCCGTCGGCGGCTTGGTAAGCGAGCGCGTTGAGTCCGATGGTGGTGAGAGACGTGCCGGAGGCGAGCGCTTGGAGTCTTTCGTAGACGAGCATTGTCTGGAGCGCGTAGAACCCGTCCAGAGGTGCCGGGTAGCCGATGGCGGCGACGTTGCCATGATCGTCGAACACCGGAGCTCCGAACTCGCCGGGGTAGGCGGGGCTCGTGAGTTCCAGCATTTCGTTGGGGGTGAACGATCTGACGAAGCCGGTGGTCGTCGGCCCGTCGCCGACGGTTCCTTCGGTGACCGTGTAGGCGGGCAGGTCCGACGGGTATCCGACGACGGTGACATGCTGATCTGCCGTGAGTCCGGAGGTGTTGTCCACGCCGACGTAGTCGAAGTTGTCACCGTCGATGTCGATGATGGCCAGGTCGTCGCATTCGTCGATGGCAACGACGACTGCAGAGCGCGCCTGAGAGTCGTTACCGACGAAGACGTCGATGGCGGTCGCTCCGGCGACGAGATGGCTGACGGTGACCGCATAGCCGCGCGGGTCGATGATGAATCCTGTTCCAGAGGTCAGGATCGTGTCGTCCAGCCCGGGTGGGTTGACGAACCCGCCGGCGAGGATACGTACAACGGCCGTGGATGCGGCCTGCGGGTCGGTGACGAGGACACCGGTTTCGGCACCGCCGTTGTCCGCAGGTGCGCCACCGGCGATGGTGCTCGGCGTGGTCGCCTGGCCTGGAGCATCGGGGCTTTGGGGCACGGTGGTGGAGACGCCGGGTTGGGTCGTCTTGCCGAAAGCGAGGCCGACGTGACGGGTCGGGACATCGATCTGCACGGTGCACGCGGCGAGAATGACCGCCGCGGCCAGCAAGACGAAGCTGCGGTGAATACTCATGATGTCCTCATTGTCTTTGCGGCTGATCGGGGCAGGTCTGAACACTCATGTCGAGATACGGGGACGCATCATAACGAGTGACATGCGAGGTTCCTCTCGAAGATGCACCAAGGTGCGCCTCGATGTGGCAGTCGTTGGTGACGGCGGTGGTCTCGACGCAGACTTCACGGAGGAGGGCTTGGAGGCTGTGGCCTAGAACGACCGATAACGAGTGGTGACGCGACAACACGTGACACGACCCCGACCGCAGGATCTCACCGGCTTCATGCCGGATTCTCATGTCCTTTTCATAGAGCCCGCGTATGTTTGAAGAAGTGAAGGAGGTATTCATGTTGGCCGCAACGACACTCGCGCAGCCCATCAGACTCGGGTTCGATCGCATGGGAGACTGGGGTTGGGGTTGGACCTGGGGGGCAGCGGTCTTCATGGGCATGCTGGCCGCATTGTTCATCGCCCTGCTCGTCTGGTTCGTCGTCTCGATGGCCGGTCGGCGTGACGACACGAGCACGCCCTCGGCGCCGTCCGCTTCGCCATCGCGCGCGAGGGCGGTGCTCGACGAGCGGTACGCCAAGGGTGAGATCGATCGAGACGAGTACCTGCAACGCAAGGCCGATCTCGAAAGCTGATTCGACATCGTGGGTGGGCGGCGTTTCGCCCACCCACGAGCCGTTTGGAGCGTCGCCGTCGTGTCGCAGACATGTGTCGGCGGCGCCGCCGTCGATCATGCTTCGGTGGGCGACGACGTGCTCTCGGCTCGAGGCTTGCTCGCCACGAAGCGAACGCTCGACACGTTGCCGGCGAGCGCTTCGAGAGTCTCCGTGGATCGTTGCTCGCAGCAGCCGGATGCCGCTTCGGGAAGGTCAGAGTCGATGATGGCGGCAATCTGGGTTGCGTCATACGTGAGCCGATCTGCGACGTGTACGTCGTCGAGGCCGGCGTCCTGGAGCCCAAGGAGGTAGTCGTGTTCGCCGATCGCCCCTCCGACGCACGAGCAGTAGAGAACCGGATCGTCACGAACCCAGTCAGGGAGGTCTTCGACCACGAGGTCGGACACGGACATGCGACCCCCGGGCTTGAGGACTCGAGCGATCTCCGCGAACACGTTCTCTTTCTCGGGTGAAAGGTTGATCACGCAGTTCGAGATGACCCAGTCGACCGAGTCGCCGTCCACCGGGAGGTCCTCGATGATGCCTTTGCGGACCTCCACGTTCGTGAGTCCGGACGCCGCGATGTTCTCGCGTGCCTTGGCGATCATCGCATCGGTCATGTCGATGCCGATCACGTGACCGGTGGGACCGACCTTCTTGGCGGCAAGAAGGAGATCGATGCCGGCTCCGGACCCCAGGTCCACAACGACGTCGCCGGGTTTGAGATCGGCGAGCGCGACCGGGTTGCCGCAGCCGAACGAGTTGGCGACCGCTTCCGGGGGGAGATCCCGCAGTTCCGATTCTTCATAGCCTGCGAGCTGGGCCGTGACCCCTCTGGAGGTCGGTTCGCCACAGCAACCGCCGGTTCTCGCCACGGCGTCTGCATAGGCCTTGGACACTTGCCGGCGTGTGGTCTCGACATCAGACATCGGATTCCCTCTCTTTGTCGTGTGTGCTCTTGGGACTGCAGCAGGCCTCGAGCGCGTCGGCGATCGACCGAAGGTTCGCGGCGAGTTCCGCGTAGGGGACCGAATAGAAGACCTCTCGTCCCCGTTTCTCCGCGATGAGAACGCCCGCGTCGCGCATGGTGGCCAGATGCCGGGACACGACCGACAGGTCGACGGGGCAACAGCCGGCGGCCTCCGAGACCGTGGACGGTTCACCTTCGGTCGACAGCGTCACCAGCAAGAGGATCCGGTTGGGATCGCTCAGTGCCTTGAAGAGCTCGGGTCGCAGCACCTCTTGGAGGCGGTCGCCGTTGCAGCACGCTGCGTCGGTTTGGTCATTGCATACTTGCGTCACAATGCAAAGATTAGTCGAGATCGGTAGAAATGCAACTGCGCCGGTCGTCGACGCTCGTCTCGCGGGGTGTGGCCCGGTCCTGGGGCCGGTGCACGAATGTTCGTACAGCAGGCCGAGGACGCTAGGTTTGCCTGGATGCCCAGCCTGATCGAGACCTCGGGACTCACACACCGCTTCGGTGATGTGGTGGCGCTCGCCGACCTGAGCCTCGAGGTTCCTTCCGGCAGGATCGGTCTGGTTGGAGCCAACGGCGCAGGCAAGACGACGCTCATCCGCATCCTGCTCGGCATGCTCACCCCGACGCGGGGCGGCGCTCGGGTGCTCGGCCTCGACGTGCGACACGACGCCCTCGCGCTGCGTTCTCGTGTCGGGTACATGCCCGAAGGGGCATGTCTTCCCGCGGCGCAGACCGCAGCCGATTTCGTCGCCTTCGCCGCGGAGCTCGCGGGGATCCCTGCCTCGGACTCGCGGCGCCGTGCGTCCGAGATCCTGTTTCTCGTCGGGTTGCACGAGGAGCGATTCCGCTACCTGGGCGACTTCTCGACCGGCATGCTGCAACGGGTGAAGCTGGCGCAGGCCATCGTCCACGATCCAGAGGTGACGTTTCTCGATGAACCGGCCGCCGGGCTCGATCCTGAAGGCAGGGAGCACATGCTCGAGTTGATCATCCGGCTTGGAGAGTTCGGGATCAGTGTCGTGTATTCGTCGCACATCCTCGCCGACGTCGAGCGGACCTGCGACTGGGTCGTCATGCTCGACGGCGGCCGACTGGTGCGCTCCGGACCTATCGCGGGGATGGGGAGCGAAGACGCTCTGACGGTCGAGGTTCTGGACGCTCCGGAGGCCTTCGTCCGTTGGCTACGCGAGCGCGGTGCAGAGGCGGACGCCGCCGGGAGATCGGTCCGAGTCCGGTTCGATGGTGACCCGCTCAACCTGGTGCGGGACGGCCTTGCCGCCACAGGCACGGGGGTGCACCGGATGGGCCGACGGGCCAGAACCCTCGAAGACGCGTTCATCGAGGATGCTCGACCTCGGGAGACGACGTGAGCGACGCCGTCATCGTCGATCGCGGGTACCGGAGCTATGAGGGGCCACGGCTCGGTCGTAGAGGTGCGATCGCGGCGATCGTGCGCGAGAGCATGCGCCGGGCGCTCGGCCTGCGCCGGAAGGCGAGGCGCAAGATCCTTCCCTGGTCGCTCATCGCGATGGCGATCATCTCCGTCGCGGCACTCGTCGGTCTGCACTGGGCGGCCGCGCGCGTCGGCATCGGAGGGATCGTCGCCTCCCGGCTCCCAGGGTACGGGCAGTACTTCGACATCATCTCCAGGATCGCGTTGCTGTTCATCGCGTTCATCACCCCCCAACTTCTGGCTCCCGATCGCCGCGAAGGTGTGCTCGCCGTCTATTTTTCGCGCCCGCTGCGTCCCGTCGACTACCTGGGCGCCAAGTTCGCGGCGCTCGGGATCCTCGTCATGGGGTTCTACGTCGTACCCGAGTTCGTGTTCCACATCTCGCTCGCGACGCTCGATCCGGAAGGGTTCTTCCCGTACCTGGGAGCCAATCTCGACGTGCTGTGGCAGGTCGCCTTCGTGGCGTTCGTCTATTCCATCGCCTATATCTCGGTCGCGTTCGCCGTGGCTGCGTTCGTTCCGCGTACCGGTCTCGCGGCGGGCGTGTTCCTCGGGATCATGATCATCCTGAACCAGATCGTTGCTGCCATCGTCGAATTGGGTACCTTCCCCGGCTCTCGGTATGTCGCCCTGCTGGCGCTCGAGGAGCATCCTCGGATCGTGCGAGATTGGGTGTTCGGCATCACCACGGGCGAGTACACCCCACGTGTGGCCGGGTTCGATCCGTGGGTCTCGCTCGCCGTCGTGGGGGCTCTCTTCGTACTGGTCGCCGTCGGGGTGTCGGAACGCTATCGGAGATTGACGTGAGTGATCCGCTGTCGCCGTCCGGCCTCACCGTCGAGGCCCGGGATCTCTCGAGGTGGTTCGGGCAGAAGGTCGCCGTATCGGAGGTGACCTGCGGGTTCGGTCCAGGGGTCACGGGCCTGTTGGGCCCCAACGGGGCAGGCAAGACGACCTTGCTGCGTATGCTCACCGGTCTCATTCGTCCATCGGATGGTGAGGTTCGGCTTCTCGGTGTCGACCCGCGATCCCGACCGGACGTCTATCGACAGGTTGCGCTCGTCCCCGAGGACGAGACCGTTCACGGGTTCCTTACTGCGCGCCAGTTCGTCCAGTTCAACGCCACGCTCCAGCGCCTGGCAGATCCGGCGTCGGCCGCCGGCAGGGCCTTGGAGCAGGTTGAACTGTCGGAGGTGGCCGACAGGCGTCTGGCGACGTTCTCCAAAGGCATGCGTCAGCGGGCCAAGGTGGCCGCCATGCTCGTGCACGAGCCTCACGTGCTGTTTCTCGACGAGCCGCTCAACGGGACGGACCCGGTGCAGCGCGCGCACCTGATGCGGCTCTTCGTCGAACTCGGTGAACAGGGCAAGACCGTCATCGTGTCCTCCCACGTGCTCGGCGAAGTGGAGCGGATGGCGGATCGGGTCATAGCGATGATCGACGGTCGTGTGGCGGGAGCCGGGACGGTCCCCGCACTGCGGGATGCGATGTCCGACATTCCCAGGAGGTTGCGAGTCGGTTGCGACCGCCCTCGAGTCCTCGCCGCGGCGCTCGTTGCGCACGAGTCCGTGGGTGGTGTCACCGTCGAGGGAGAGGATCTGCTCGGAGTCGAAGCGCTGGACTCCGAGGCGCTTGGCCGGGCACTGCCGCGTATCGCCGTCGATGCGGACGTGCGGCTGATCTCGGTGGAACCACAGGACGAATCGCTCGAGAGCACGTTTCGATACCTGGTGAGCCGATGAAGGTCTTCTCGGCCATCTGCATGGTCACGTTGCGCGGGTTGATGAGCCGCCGGCGGGTCACCGGCCTGCTCTTGCTGACCGTGCTCCCGGCGATCATCGTCGCGCTGGTCGGCAAGGGTGCAGGCGACCCCGAGCAGTTGACCCGGGGGTTGACGGTGGGCGTTCTCTTGGCTGTGGCGATTCCGGTGGTTGCCCTCGTCAACTCGTCCGCCGCGCTCGGTGACCCGCGACGTGAGCATCTGCTGCCGTTCCTGACGCTGAAACCGATTCCACGATCGGTCATCGCCGGCGCGGTATTCGTCGGTTCGGTCGTTGCGACGCTCGGCATCGGAGGAGTTGGTGTTGCGGCCCTGTGGCTCGCCGGTGGCTGGGTGACCGGTTCCTGGAGCATCGGCCTGCCTGCGGCCGTCGCGCTGGTCGTATCCGCCCTCTCTTACGGGGCGGTGTTCATCCCGGTCGGGTACCTGTTCAGGAGAGGAACACTGATCGGTCTGATCTACCTGTTCTTCTGGGAGGCGATCCTGGCCTCGGCCGTCACCACCCTGGCGGCATCGTCGCTGTGGCGAATCGGGCTGTCCGCGTATCTCGGGTTGGTGGCCGAGCCTGCTCAGGAGTTCGTGGACCTGCTCGGCACCGTGCAGGCGGGCGTCGGTGGTGCGTTCGCCAAGGCAGGCGTGCTCGTCGTCATATCTCTCGTGCTGACGACGTGGCTGCTGCGAAGCCGGGATCAGGTGGTGTAGCCGGCACCTGCAGTTCGGCTCAAGCCGGCTGCCGACCGTGGCTACGGCCGAGCAGATACGTTGCCGTGGCGACCCCGGCCGCACCCGCGACCGCGGTCGTCGTGCCGATCACCCGTTTCGCCGTTCTGGAGAACTCGATGATCGGCCACCCTCGGTGATAGGCGATTGATTCGAGTGCCCGATCGGGATTGACGGCGACGGGATGTCCGACCAGCTCCAGCATCGGGAGATCGGAGACCGAATCCGAGTAGGCGTAGCACAGGCGCAGGTCGTAGCCCCGCTCGGACGCCAGCTTCGAGACGGCGGTCGCCTTTCCCTTTCCGTAGCAGAACGGCTCCGACAGCCGCCCGGTGTAGACACCGTCGGAGATCTCCGAGACGGTGCCGATCCCGCCGGTCATGCCGATCGCCTGCGCGAACTCGCGGACGATCTCGATCGGAGAAGCGGACACGATATAGGTGTCCCTGCCGGCTTCGTCGTGCAGATCGATGAGCGCCTGAGACTCTCTTCGGACCGCTTCGAGGAGCTGTGCGATCACCTCGTCGCCGATGTCCTCCACTGCGGTGACCGGTTTTCCCTTGATCGCCTCGAGGATCCTGTCACGAACGGCGTCCGCCTTCTCGTCCGAGGAACCCCCAAACCGGAAGAGGACGGCGTTGACGGCATCGCCGAAGAGCTGGTTGGTCGTGACCATGCCGTGGCGCCACGCTGCCATCCCGAAGGCGAACACCGAAGACCCCGAGATCAGCGTTCTGTCGAGGTCGAAGAATGCGGCTGCCGCGTCGTCCATGCGCCGAGGCTATCACGCGGACGCTACGCTAGACCCGTGGCTGCAGAAGAAGAACGTATCGCCCTGTTTCTGGACTACGAGAACCTGGCCATTGGCGCCAGGGACATCGGCCTCCAATTCGACTTCAAACCGATCGCCGACGCCCTCGCCGAGCGCGGGAGGGTGGTGGTGCGGAAGGCGTATGCGGAATGGTCGGCCTTTCCGGACGACCGCCGCATGTTGACACGGCACAACGTAGAGCTCACCGAGATCCCACAGCGCCTCGGCGCCGTGCGCAAGAACGCCGCCGACATCAAGATGGCCGTCGACGCGATCGAACTCGCATTCGAGAGGGGATACCTGACGACGTTCGTTCTCGGGACGGGGGACAGTGACTTCACCCCGCTCGTTCACAAACTGCGGTCGCTCAACAAGCAGGTCATCGGCGTCGGCGTCAAGGGGTCCACATCCGCCCTCCTGCCTCCTGCATGCGACGAGTTCCTCTTCTACGAACGGCTCAAGGGAGTCGAATCACCACGGCCCCGCAGGAAGAGCGTCGTCCGGGAAGAGAAGCCGGTGGAGATCGAGACCGAGACCGAGACCGGTGAGAACGGTTCCATCGAAGATCTGATCACGTTGGTCACCCAGACGCTCGCAGGGCTGCAGAGCACGTCGGGTGGCGCCGTCGTCGCGTCGAGTCTCAAGCGGGCGATACTCCGCAAGGACCCGACGTTCTCCGAGTCGGACTTCGGGTTCAGAGGATTCGGCGAGCTGTTGCGTCACCTCGAATCGAGGAACGCGATCGAGTTGGGGGAGGGTCCGGCGAAGGGTGACCCCGTCGTCAGTTTCACGACCGAAGGCAAGGGGGAGGAAGAGGCCTTCGGTCTGCTGCGTCAGGTCGTGCTCGAACTCGAGAGCGGAGGGGGCCCTCCACTGTTGTCCGGACTGAAGAACCAGATGCGCAAACGAAGCCCCGGTTTCTCGGAGAAACGCTACGGCTTCAGCGGCTTCCTCCAGTTCTGCAAGGCCGCTCGCACCCGTGGCATCATCGATCTGCGCTGGGACGACGACGCAGGCGACTACGTGGTGAGCTCACGATGAGAAGCGGGCCCGTGAAGGCCCGCCACCCATCTGTCGATCTGAGCTGATTACGGCCAGATGCCGCGGTGGGAGGCGGCGGTGGCACACCTACCTGCAGCCACGATGTACGCAGCGGTCCTCAGGTGGGGATAGGGGACTTCTTCTCCCGGATGGGATTGCGACCATACGGCGCGAGTCTCCTCGATTCCCTCCTGAACGTCGGCCAGGGTCGAGATGACTTTGTCCGTTGCCCGGTACATCTTCTTGCGGAGCTTCGCGTGGACCTCTTCCTCGTCCCACTGCTGGTCTTCGATGTTCTGCACCCACTCGTAGTACGAGACGACGACGCCGCCCGCGTTGGCCAAGATGTCGGGCAGGATGGGGATTCCCTTCGCTGCAAGGACTTCGTCGGCCGTCGGTGTCGTGGGGCCGTTGGCGGCTTCCACGACGACCTTGGCGTTGATCCGATCCGCGTTCGCTGCGGTGATCTGATTCTCGAGTGCGGCCGGAATCAGGATGTCGCACGGTACTTCGAGCACTTCCAGCGGCGCGAGCGCCTTCGTCCCGTCGAGCTCGACGACACTGCCGGTGCGGTCCTTGTGCTCTTCGACACGAGCTATGTCCAGGCCGTTGGGGTCGAAGATCCCACCCTTCGAGTCGCTCACCGCAACGATGGTGGCTCCGGCGCGTTCGAACAAGATCGCCGCATTGCGACCGGCGTTGCCGAATCCCTGGATCGCCACCGTCGCTCCTTTGAGCGAGGCGAGGTCGGGCCGTCCGCCGAGATGGAGGAACCGCTCGGTCACGAACAAGGCTCCCTGTGCGGTGGCCGTCGGGCGCCCGAGTGAACCACCGAGGTCGAGCGGCTTTCCGGTCACGACCGGCCGGTTGTTCTGTCCGGGGTGCATCATCGAGTACGTGTCGAAGATCCACGCCATGGTTTGGGCGTCGGTGTAGACGTCGGGTGCGGGGATGTCCGTGTACGGGCCGATGTTCGAGCCGAGGGCGGCGATGAAGCGGCGGGTGATGGAAGCCTTCTCGTGTTGGGAGATCTTGCGGGGATCGACCTGCACGCCACCCTTTGCGCCGCCGAACGGAATGTCGACGAGGGCGCATTTGAGCGTCATCCAGGCTGCCAGCGCCCGGACCTCGTCTTCACTCACCTGGGGGTGGAAACGGATGCCTCCCTTCCCGGGACCGCGGACCGCCGAGTTGAGCACCCGGTAGCCGTAGAACACTTCAATGTGACCGTCATCCATGCGAATGGGCAAGGTCACGTTGACCGACTGCTCCGGTTCGAACAGCCACTCGGTCAGGCCGGGGGACTCAGCCAGTTCCCGTATGTACGGGATCACCTGCTCGAACTGATGTCGAGCAATGTGGTTCGGGTTGAGGTCCTCTACGAGGGCGCGCTCGGGCGCTGTCATGGTGTCTCCTCTGGACATGCCGGCTTTGGGTGTGCGCAAGGAATGCCCCTGCGGTGGAGCGTGGTCTCGGTTCGAGCCGGCTGGTGCGATCCCGGACCTGGCACGCCGGGAAGTCTACGTTGTCGAGATGGAAAAGTCACTATGAATACCCCCTGGCGAAGTGGCCGATCGGTGGTCTCGTGATCACATGCGAGCCGCCCGAACCGCGCTTCTTCCAGGCGACGTTCCCAACGACCGCGGGTCGACCCTCGAGAGGACGAATACTGCGAGTCGTGGGAGCCCGCCGAGTGGGGCAGGGCGCACCGCTCGATGGTGCGCCGGGGGGATTGGTCAGGGGGTTCGGCTTCCGACTTTCGGCGGCCGGCGACAGCCGCGACGCCCGCCCCACGGGCTCACTTCGTCGTGAAATCGCGATGCGAGGCACGAAGCACCGTGCACCTCGGACCTGGTACTTCGTGGCCCGTGCGGGTCGCGAAGCAGGCTCCCAAGAGGCCGAATACTGCGGATCGTCGACTCGCAGTATTGTTGAGCAGTCATGGCCATCGATCGCCTCAAACTCGACCGCGCCCACGAACAGTGGGACACCGCCCGCTTCCTCGGCCTGGCCGTCGTCGTCGGTGTCCTGGTCGGTGCGGCCGCCTCTCTGCTGATAGCGATGATCCAGTGGGTGCACGACCGGGTCGCGCTGATTCCGTTCGGGCGGTGGGTGCCGCTCCTCGTCATCCCTCTCGCAATCCTGGTGGCATGGTTCATCGCGAGCCGGTGGTCGCCCGAGGTCGAGGGCGACGGCGTCCCGGCAACGGTCGAGGGGTTGACGATACGGGCCGGGTACCTACCGAGCCGGTCCGTGATCTGGAAGTTCATCGTGACGACGCTGACCCTGGGCGCGGGTGGCTCGGGAGGTCGGGAGGGTCCGATCGTGCAGATCGGGGCCACGATCGGCTCGTCCATCGCCCGGCACACGAACCTGGGCGAGGATCAGGTCCGGAGCCTGGTCGCCGCCGGCGCGGGGGCTGCCATCGGTGCGAGCTTCAACGCTCCGATCGCAGGCATGCTCTTCGCCATGGAAGTGATCCTGCGCACACTCTCGATTCGGCATCTCTCGGCAGTGGTCGTCGCGTCGGTCGCCGCCGCCGTGACGACCAGGAGCATATCCGGCGGAGAGGAGATCCTGAGGGCGCCGGCGTACGGCCTCATCGCACACAGAGAATGGCAGGAACTGCTCGTCTACGCCGCGCTCGGGATCGCCATCGCCGTCCTCGCCTGGGCATTCCTGCGGATACTGGGAGCAGTCGAGGACATCTCGGATCGATTCTCGAGATGGCCCTGGCTGCGACCCCTTGCCGCCGGGCTCGTCATCGCGCTGATCGGTGTCGTGGAGCCGGACGTGCTCGGCACCGGACAGGACTTCGTGGCACGGATCGTCAACATCTCGGTCTCCGGAACCCAGATCTGGTGGCTGTTGATGGTTCTCGCCGTGCTGAAGATGGTCACCACGTCTGTGACGATCGGTTCTGGCGGTTCTGGCGGAGCGTTCATGCCCAGCCTCTTCATCGGCGCGGCCTTCGGTGCCGGTCTCGCCGAGCTCCTGGCTCCTGCGTGGACACTGTCGGCGCTTCGACCCGGCCCGTTTGCCGTCGTCGGGATGGCTGCCATGTTCGCGGCGGTCGCTCGCGCGCCCCTGACCTCGATTCTGATCGTGTTCGAGATCACCCAGGACTACAAACTCGTGCTGCCGCTCATGCTCGCCGTGTCCCTCGCCACCCTCATCGCCGACGTGTTGAGTCCGGAGAGCGTGTACACGATGCCGCTGATCCGCAAGGGCATCCAACTGGCCCGCGCTTCGGAGGTCGACGTCCTCGACACCATCAAGGTCGGAGACGTGATGTCGCGCCAGGTCCCGGTCGCTCCGCACATGACCCTGGAGGAGGCTGCCGAGATTCTCAACGAACATGGTCATCATGGCGCTGCGGTGCTCGACCACGGCCGTCTCGTCGGTGTGTTGAGCATGTCGGACATCCTTCGGTACAAGTCGACCGGTCTGGTCGCCGACGCGATGACACACCGTCCGGTGACCGTTACCGCCAATACGCCGGTGAGTGAGGCGCTGGAACGCATGGCGGCGATCGGTGTTTCGCGGCTCCCCGTCGTCGCGGAAGACGACCCGACCCATCTCGTGGGGATGTTCCGGCGGAGAGATATCGTCAGGGCGTACCACATCGCTCTGGGCTCCGCCACGGGTGTCCAACTCGCGAGAGACCGTCTGCAACGAAAGACCGAGCCCGGCGTCTCGTTCTTCGAGATCCGGGTGCCGGAGCAACTCAGCGGGCAGCTCCTCAAAGACGTCTCGTGGCCCGAGGACAGCACGATCGTCTCCGTCAGACGCCGAACGACGGTCTATGTCCCTCGGGGGGATACACGTCTGCAAGCAGGCGATGTCATCACGGTGTTCGGCACGAACGCAGCCAGAGACGAACTGGTCGCCCGCATGGAGCACACCGGCATGGCAGGTCCCGTAGGCATGTAATAGAATTGGGTCGAGGAGTAGTCATGACCCTTCGTAAAGGCATGCACGTTCGGGAGTTGACCAAGAAGATCGGTCAGGTCGGGCGCACCGGCGTCGTTGTCGGGATTCGTGACGGGATCGTCGAAGTGCGTTGGGACGATGGCCGGGTCAGCACACTCTCCGGAGCCGTGCTCGTACCAATTCGAACTTCATCGAACGCGGCCGAGTAGCACGGCGCGCTCTCAGGACGCCTGAGCCGCTGCGGTTGCCGGTTCGGGCAGCGTCAGCGTGAACGTGCTGCGCCCGCCGCCCGAGTAGACGAGGTCGCCACCCATGAGTCGGGCGAGATGCCTCGACACGGTCAGGCCGAGCCCGACCGAATTCGGCTGGGACCCCGGTTCGTGATCACGCGCGTACGGTTCGAAGATCTGTTCCTCGAGCCCCGGGCTGATCCCTGGGCCGTCGTCGGAGACGTGCAGCGCGACGAATCCGTCCTCCACCGCGGTACTCACGTCGATGTGCCGGCCCCCGTAGCGGACGGCATTGGTGATGAGGTTGCGGATGACCTGGCGGAGCCGGGCCGGATCGGCCCACGTCTCGGCGTGGTCGGCGGTGACCGTGATGCGTCGCTGGGAGGGCTCGTCGAGCGCGGCGACGACCCTTTCGATCTCGTCGGTGATCTCGACAACTCGAGGGGTGATCGTCACCTTGCCGATGTCCGCGCGCGCGGCGACCAGCAGGTCCTCGACCAGGTTGGCGACATCGGAGGCCTGGTCGGCGAGCAGGCCCATGAACTCGCTGATCTCATCGGTGGAGAAGATCTTCCATGAGGATCGCAGCTCCTCGGCGAGGCCGACCACTGCCGTGAGGGGGGTGCGCAGCTCGTGAGAGACGGAAGCGACGAACTCGTCCTTGGATTGGATGAGCCGTTCCAGGCGGCGTTGCGTCTCGATGCGCTCTGTCATGTCTCGGAATGTGGCCGAGATGTGGGTGATGGTCCCGTTGTCGTCGCGATGTGCGAGCACCACGGACGATCCTGGGACCGTCGCGCCGCTCGGGGAGTGCAAGGTCATGTCACCGGTCCACCAACCCGAGGTGCGCAGCGTCCGGAAGATGTCCATGACACTTTCTCCGGAGTCCGTCTCGATCATCTCGGCGACGTCCAGGGGCGGCAGAGAACCCTGAGATGAGAGCCCGTACCATTCGCGCCCGGCGCGATTCACGTACGTCATGTGGCCTTTGACGTCGATGATCCCGACCAGGTCCGGGGTCGCCTCGAGGATCTTGATCATCTGGTCCCGGTCGGCCTCCGCCTTGCGGCGCTCGGTGATGTCCTGGATCAGTCCGATCATCAGTTCCGGTGCACCCTGATCGTCATGGACGACGGTGACGGAGAACTCGACCCAGATGATGTGATGGTCGGCGTGCAGGAATCGCTTCGAGAATCGGTAGGAGGGGATATCGCCGGCGAGGAGCTGTTCCCTGAGCCTGACGTCGATGTGCCGGTCCTCGGGATGGGTGATGTCGGCGATGGACATCGTCTCGAGTTCTTCGACGGTCCTGCCGAGCATGAGGGCGAGTTCTGCGTTGGCGGCGATGATCTGCAGGTCGAGGCCTACTGCAGCGATGCCGATCGGGGCGTGCTCGAAGATTGCTCGCAGCCGGGCCTCCGACTCGCGCAGGGCTTCCTCCACCCGGTGGCGTGCCGAGGTATCGGTCAGGGCGCCTTCGAAGTAGGCGGTCTCACCGTTCTCGTCGTACACCACCCGGGAGCTGTCCCGCACCCAGATCGTGCTTCCGTCGTACCTGCGGAGCTGCTCCTCGACACCGATGAACCTGCCTTCGGTCTCGAGCCTTTCGATGATCTCTTTTCTCCGGGCTTTTCGGACGTACGCGTCGTGCACGTCGAGGTCGAGCATCGTCTCTCGATCCGGATACCCGAGCAGCTCGACGAGGGCGGGGTTCGCATCGAGGATCCGGCCCTCGGGATTCGTCCGATAGAGGGCCGCCGGAATCCCTTCGAACAGGCTTCGGTACCGTTCCTCCGATGCGGCGAGGGCCTCTTCCGCGGCCTTTTGTTCCGAGATGTCGAGCGTTTGCGCGAAGTAGGAGTGGGGACTGCCTTCCTCGTCACGGATCAGTGTGGCGACGATACAGACCCGAAAGACCGAGCCGTCCGACCGTACGAAGCGATCCTCGATCTGCCAGTGGGTGACACCACCGTCGAGGGCGGCGCGGAGCCGCTGCTCGGCCGCTTCCTGATCGTCCTCGTGGACGATATCTCGCCACGACATGGTGAGAAGGGTGGGTTCGTCGTATCCGACCTGTTCACAGAACGCCGGATTCACCTGGGTGATCGTGCCCTCGAGCTCGAACATGACCATCCCCATCGCGGCGCCTTCGAACGACAGACGGAATCGTTTCTCGCTTGCGGCAAGGTCTCTGCGTGACTCGTCGACGACCTTGGAGATGTTGAGCATGATCACCGCGGTGTAGAGCACGATGGCGAGTGGCAGACCGAACTCGCCGATCCAGTCGATCCAGCCATTGGTCGCGCCGTGAAAGAAGGGCAGTGCGCGGGCCGCCAGGTGTACCAGAGCCATGCCGAGGATGAGCACGAGGGTTGCCGTGATTATGCGCAGTGCCTGGTCTCGATCCAAGAGGATCGCTGCGATGACGACCACGTAGGCGAGGAGGAAGTAGACGGCCGGGACGGGGCCGAACATCCACCAGATGAGTCCGGTCCCGGCGAGATCGATCGCCAGAGCCCTGGTCGTGCCGGCCTTCTGGGGCCATACGGTGTTCCAGGTCAGGGCGAGGGTTGCCGCGATGACGAGGATCCCCACATCGGGCGAGCGATGCAGCCACCAAACGACCGCGAGCACCGGCACGGCAATGGCGTATCCAATTGCTCGCAAGCGCAACAATGAGCGCGCAACGGTTTTCGGGAAGCGCCCGTTCATGGCGCAGATATCGGCCGTGTCGGCGGCGGTCTTGAGCTAAAGGTATTGACCCGCAGTCACGTCGGGAGCTTCCAGCGATTTGCGGGACCGGACCTCCTGGAGTTGAGCTTGTGCCGCCATCTGCTGGGTCCACAAGCTCGCCTGGATGCCGTGGAAGAGTCCCTCGAGCCATCCGACGAGTTGCGCCTGGGCGATACGGAGTTCGGATTCGGAGGGGATCTGCGAAGTGAGGGGGAGGAACACGTCATCCAGTTCCTCTCTCAAGTCGACCGAGAGCGCCTCTTTGAGCTCCTCCAGGGTGCGTGTGTAGACGGCGAGGAGTCGTTTGCGCCCCGCCTCGTCGAGGGGGGCCTGGCGAACTTCGTCGAGCATCGCTCGGGTCATCGACGCGATGCGGATCAGCTTGGTCGGTTGCGTGACCGCCGACTCGACGATCTCGGGTTCCGCCGCCTGCTCGTCGGCCTGCTCGACCACCTGCTCGTCTGTGCCCTCGCCGGTGTGCTCGTCCGTATGTTGGATCGTGTGTTCATCCATGACGAGCCGAGCCTAGTGCCTTGCCTGGCGGAGGATGTGGCCGGGATTTCGTATTTCGTACTTCGTCCTTCGTATCGCGGCCCGGTGCGAGTGAGGTCGCGGGGCGGGAATGGGCCGGCTGCCACCCCTGGCATCGAGCCGTTGGATGTTGTAGACTAACGTCAAACAGCAAGGAATGGTATGACGGACGAGTACCCACAGATTCTCGACACGGCACATGTCGCCGAACTGCTCGGCATGAACATCCAGATGGTGCGCAAGTACGCGAGAGAAGGACGCATCCCCGCCTACCGGTTGCCCGGGGGGCGCACGTTCCGGTTCTTCCACGACGAGATCATCGAGTTCGTGAAACAACATCCGGCAAGCGAGTTGCAGGACGATCTGGAGTCAGGCGGGTAACGGGGGGATGCGTGCCGAGTGCGCTTTGAAGAACCGCTAGCCCTTGTGGCGAACGACGAACGCGATCTGCGACAGCGGAACGAAGATGTCCTGACCGTCGGCAGTCGTGAGCATCAGGTGGTCCTTCGCCACGGCGGCGATGCGTCCCTTCATGGAGACCCCCGCGAGGGGGGCGACGATCTCGATCGGCTCGCCGGTGAGCTCGTGCTCGGAGAGCCGTGCCTTGAACGTCTTCGCGCCGGCGACGCGATCGAAGCCGTCCGAGTACGCACGGCGCCTGATCACGAGATGCAACGGGCCGGAGAGATTGGCGTCGATCCAGCCGCCATCGGTTTCCAGCGACACCAGATCACCGCGAGCGTACCGCACCGTTCCCACGTACGAGCGATCGGAAGAGGTCACCGCCACCAGGTCGCCGCGAGTCATCGCGTCGAACGCGACGTCACTCAATGTGCGCGTACGCGCCGCGAGCTTCGCGGCATCGGACTCGGACTCCTCCGCCTCGGAGCGCAACGTGTGCTCCAGATCGTCGTTCCAGTTATCCACAAGTTCTCGCAGCACCTCGGCGAATTGCCAACCAGTGGCAAATCACACTACCGGCAAGATATGATGGCCGCCTCACGGGGAGGGAACTGCTGGGAGGAGTGAGCGCCAGGTTGGGGCCGTTGGGGCGGTTTTCCACAGGTCACTGGGTGATGCTGGTGGCGGGTCTCGTCGCGGTGGTTCTGAACTTCGCGTTTCTGCGCTCGCAACAGAACACGGTGAATGTCGCCATCGCCGTAGAGGACATTCCGGCCGGTGCCCGGCTCGAGACGGACATGATCGGGTTCACACCCGTGCACGCGCAGAGCGACGTCGAGGATCGAATGGTCGGAACCGGTGAGATGGATGGCCTCATCGGTATGGTGGTCGCCCGCTCCATTCCGTCGGGAACCCTGCTGTCCGAACGTGATTTCGTGTTGCCTTCCTCGACCGTGCGAGCGATGAGCATTCCGGTGGATCCCGAGCATGCCGTCGGAGGCGCGCTGCGTCCGGGGGACCGCGTCGATATCCTCCAGTCGGCGGACGGTGCCGCCCGGTACGTTCTCGTCGGGGCGGAGGTGCTGACGGTCGGTGACGGAACCGGCGGAGCGCTCGGTGGCGCAGGCCGCTATGCGGTCACGGTGGCCCTGGACGCGCAATCGGCACTCGAAGTTGCAGCCGCCCTGTCCGAAGGAACGCTGGACCTCGTGCGTTCGACGGGGTCGGCGCCACCTTCGATCTTGGTCTATCCGCCGGTTGATCAGCCGTGAACATCGACCCGGCGGTCGCACTCGTGCTGTCCCCGAGGGACTGGGCGGCTCGGTTGCATCGCCACGCCGTCGACCATGGTGGCGTGCGTGTGAAAGCCCGTATCTTGCGCCCGGAGGAAGCCACGGGTGGCGACTTCGAAGTACTCGTGATCGATGACACCACGTCATTCCTGAGCCAGAGGCTCATCGATGAGATCCACGGCAGTGGCCACAAGGTGCTTGGTGTCTACGACGACGAAGAGTTTCCCGAGGGCTGTGACCGGCTGCAGAGGATGGGTGTGGATGCCGTCATCGGAGCGGAGGCGACAGCCGAGGAATTCGTGCATCGGATAGCCGAGATGCGTCCCGGAGAGGTGATGGGCGCTGCGCGGGTACTCGCCCAACATGCAGCTTCCGGCAAGGTCGTGGTCGTTGGCGGGCCGTATGGGGGCACCGGTTCCACCGAGATAGCGATCGGCCTTGCAGGGCGGCTTCAGGATGGTGGATCGCAGACGGTCCTCGTCGATGCGGACGATGTCGCGCCATCGATCGCCCAACGGCTCGGCCTGCCGCTCGTACCGAATCTGCGAACACTCGTGGAGCACTCCCGGCACGGCGAGGACATCGGGAGCGACGTCGACGACAGTGCCGGATTCCGGGTCGTCTGTGGGATTCCGAATCCTCGTGACTGGTTCGAACTCCGCCCGGCGGATGTCGTCGTCGCCGTCGAGGATCTGGCCAAGACTGCGGATTGTGTGATCGTCGATGTCAGCTCCGGAGTCGAGCGGCTTCCCGGCGATGGCCGGTACCGGCTCTCGAGGAGGCTCATCGCGATGGCCGACGTTCTGATCGGTGTCGGCGTTCCCACACCGCTCGGTGTGTCCCGGTTGCTGGACTGGGTGGCGGAGACCAAGGTGCTGAACGAGCATATTCGGTTGTGCCTGGTCATCAACAGGACGCCGAAAGGAGCGTTTCTACGGAGCGAGGTCGCCCGTGAGATCGAGCGGATCTTCGAACCGTCCGTGCTCAGGTTCCTGCCGACAGACCGGCGCGTGGAGCAGGCGTCTTGGGCTGGAGGCCTCGTCCGAAAAGGGGCATTCACCCGTGCGGTGGCGGCCTTGGCCGCCGATGCTCCGCTGGTCGGGAGTGCTCCATGAGCGCCTACGACGACATTCGCTCTGCCGCGGTCCAGATCATCGAGCGGCGGAAGCTCGACGTGCAGGCCGAGCGCGAGCTGACGCGTGCCGCCGTGACCGAGGCGGTCGGGACCTATCAGCGACAGGCCGACCACGGTGGGAACAAGGCGCTCCTCGATCCTGCAGAGATGATCGAGCGGGTCTTTCACGCCGTCGCCGACTTCGGCCCACTCACCGACATACTCACCGATTCCGGGGTTGAAGAGATCTTCATCGAAGGAGACCGCGTGTCCTCCATCGACGGTGACGGGAGATTGCACGCGCTGAGCCGTCCCACCACGGAGGAGGAGAACCGGCGCGTGGTCGACCGGCTTCTGGCGGACACGGATCGTCATCTCGATGTGGCGAACCCGATCGTGCAGGCCAGGGTCTTGCGAGACTCGGCCCGATTGACCGCCGTCATGCCGCCGATCGCCGATCGCCTCTCGGTCACGATCCGCAGGTATGCGCTTCGCCGGGAGACGCTCGCGTCGCTGGTCGAACTCGGCTCGATGACACCGTCGGCGGCCGGGTTCTTGTGGGCCGTGACACAGGCGAACTCGAGCATCATCGTTTCCGGGCCTCCCGGGGCGGGCAAGACGTCGATGCTTGCCGCGCTGATCGCCGCCATCCCACCGGGAGACTGCCTGCGAAGCTGTGAAGAAGTTCGCGAGTTGCATGTCCCGATCGTTCACGGCTCCTATTACGAGGCTCGGCCACCGTCGCTCGACGGGTCGGGGGCGATACCGCTGCGAGATCTCGTCAAGATCATCTTGGCGATGCGGCCGGACCGGATCGTCGTGGGGGAGGTTCGTGGCGCCGAAGCCTTCGAACTCACGCGGGCCGTCAACGCAGGCTGCGGGTTCTCGTGCACGGTACACGCGAACTCTGCGCGTGAGGCGCTCTCTGCACTGGTCAACGCGGCGCTGATGGCAGGGGAGAACGTCACCGAATCGGTCGTTCGCAACGTCTTCGCTTCCTGCATCGACTTCGTCGTGCATCTCGACAGAGACACGTCGGTGCGGTCGGATCGTGGCCTCCGGCGACGAGTCATGGAGGTGCTCTCCGTCGTTCCGTCGCTGCACGACGACTTCACGACGGAACCGATCTTTCTCCGAAGCGACCTGGGCGGGCCGCTCGAATGGACCGGTGTGTTCCCACCCGACGACCTCACGAGACGCATCCAGCGGTCCCTCCCCGAGGGCATGACACTGCGCTCGATCTTCGAGGGGAGACTGTCACCGTTGTGATCTTGCTTGCCGCCCTTGCCACCGGCACGTTCGTGGTCCTGGTCGCCGCCGCTCTCGGAGGAGTGACTCCCGCCCGGTCCCGTCGTAAGGCCGCTCATCTCGCCAAGACGAGACTGTGGCTGACCCAGGCAGGGGTCGACCTCGCGCCGCTCTCGTTCATCGTCGCGATCGTCGCGTTCGGCTTCGTGGCATTGGTCATGTTCGTGGCGGCCACAAAAAGCCCGATCGTCTCCGTGTTCCCCGCGATCGCCGTGGCATCGCTTCCGGTGCTCTCGGTGTCGCGTCGCAGGGCGCGCCGTATGGAAGAGGTGCATGCGGCGTGGCCGGACGGACTGAGGGATCTCGTCGCGTCGGTCGCGTCGGGCATGTCGCTCGCGCGCTCTCTGGATCGGCTCTCCGAGCGGGGGCCGGTCCCTCTGCGGGCCGCGTTTGCCGGATTCCCGCTCATGGCACGAACGGTCGGGGTCATTGCCGCACTCGAGATCGTCAAGAGCGAACTGGCGGATCCCTCGTCGGATCGCGTGCTGGAGGTGCTGATACTCGCCCAGGAGCGCGGAGGCGCCGCCATCTCCGAGATCCTGGAGGATCTTGCCGAGGCCGCCACTCGCGATCTGTGGGCGCTGGAAGAGATCAGGACCGAATCGCTCGAGCAGAAGATCAACGCTCGCGCCGTGTTCGTGCTGCCGTGGCTGGTCTTGGTGGCCCTCACGTTGCGTGACGGGGCATTCCGGGATTTCTACCGGAGCCCGGCGGGCGTCCTCGTGGTGACCGTCGGGGCCGCGCTGAGCGCCCTCGGGATGTGGCTGGTCGCCCGTCTCGGGCGTGGACGAGCCGAGGGTCTTCGCTCCCGCGGGAGGTGCCCGGTGATCGCCTTGGCTGTCGCCCTGAGCACGGGGATTGCGGTGGTCGCGGCAGTGTCTCTGGTGGCGAAGCCGATGCCCCGACTCGGCCCGCGGGTCCGTCCCTACAGTGTTGCGAGCACGGTCAGTCTCGGGGGAACACCCGAGCTCGGTCGGGCGGGCCAGGCATCGGTCGTCGGGATCCTGAAGGTGATGCTCGACAGAGCAGGCCGGCGACTCGGCCGGATCGTGGACGGCTCGAGCGAACTCGAGATGCGACGCAAGCTGCGCCAGGCGGGTCTGTTCCCGACGGTCGACGAGGGGCGCCGTCTGGCCGAGTACCGGCTTCGCCAGCTGTTCTCCACCGCACTGGCCACGGGCGCCGCGTTCCTCGTGGCGACGGTGGTGGGACTCGATACGAGTGCTGCCCTGGCCGTGGGCGGCCTGGGGTTCATCGTGGGAGCCACCCGCTGGAGGGGTCGTCTCGACAAGGCGATCGATGACCGCAGGATGCGTCTGCGGATCGAGGTATACACGATCAACCAGCTGCTCTCCATGCGGGTGAGAGTGGGCGGCGGAGTCGTCCAGGCCGTCCAGTACGTCGTCTCGCGGGGCGTGGGAGCAATGGCGGGAGAACTCGCCGAGGCCTTGCGACTGCATCGCAGCGGAGTGCCGGCGTCGGAGGCACTCGCTCGCATCGCACACTCGACACCGGAGCCGCACGCCGCCAGAACCTACTGGCTGTTGTCGTCGGCCGAGGAGCGGGGAACGGACCTGGCGGGCGCGCTACTGGCCCTCGGGGAAGACGTCCGGGAAGCACGGCGAGAAGCCATCAGGCGTGCTGCGACGAAGCGACGCGCCGCGATGTTGATTCCGACCATCGCGATTCTCGCACCAATCATGCTGCTGTTCGTGGCGGCACCGCTGCCGAGCATCGTGTTCGGCGGCCTCTAGGGAAGGGGTAGTCATGCAGGCGATCATGGAGATGATTCATCGGGACGAGAGGGGGCTGAACACTGCGGAACTCCTCGGAAACGCGGCGCTGGCGATCATCGCGTTGATCGCCATCTGGGCCGCTCTCCAGGCGCTCGGGCTGGACATCGTTGCATGGATTCGCGCGCAGCTGCTCGGCTGACGGCGCACGCAACCGGTTGGACGAGCGGCAGGTGGAGCCCGGCATCCCCGCTTCGGGGTTCGAGCGCCGAGTCCGGTCACGAGCAACGGTGCGTGTCACGGCGGGATGACGGGCATGGTGCCCCGAAGCCGGTGCGTGACGGGTCGTGCGGCTTTGCGACCGCGCAGTTCGTTCTCGCCGCCGGGCTTGGGCTGATGTTCTTCGTCTTCTTGGCGAACATGATCGTTTTCCAGTACGGCAAGGGGGTCGTCCGAGGGGCGCTCAACGAAGGGGTGAGGGCAGGTGCCCCCTCGGCCGCCGGACTCGAAGACTGCGAAAGGGCTCTCGCAGACACCCTCGGTGACCTGCTCGGAGGAACGATGGGCGAGGGGGTCGCTGCGAGGTGTTCGACCGATGGGGTGTTGGTGAGCGCCGATGCGAACGTGACGTTTCGCTCGTGGATACCGGGAGTGCCCGACTGGACCTTCACCGTGTCTGCGCAGAGTGTCAAAGAGGCTGCGCCGTGAAGGATCGCGGATCTGCGCCCCTCGAACTTGCAGCAGCCGTAGGCCTTCTGCTCATTCCAGCCGTTCTGCTCGTGCTGAGTTTCGCCCCGTGGGTGGAGCGTCAGATGATGGCGCGTGAGATCGCCCGGAACGTCGCTCGCACCGCCGCCGCCACCGCAGAGTTCGCCGACACCGGAGATCTGGTTACACGCGCGGCGCTCAACTACGGCGTCGATCGTGAGGATGTCACCGTGACCCTCGGCGGGAGTGTCGGACGTGGCGGGCTCGTCACGGCAACGGTGGACGTCCGCATGCCCGCGATCGTCATTCCCGGAGTCGGTGAGTTCGGGTCGGTGACCTGGACCGTTCACCACACCGAACAGGTGGATCCGTACCGGAGCTATCCGTGAGCAGGGACCGCGGATCGATCACGATCTGGGTGTTGGGGCTCGTCATCCTGGTGATGGCGCTCGGGGGGTTGTCGCTGGACCTGTGGCGGGGACTCGCCGTGCGAAAGGCGGTCGCCGCGCGGCGGTCGCCGGCGCCTCCGGCATCGATGAGATGGCGTGGCGCAACGGAGAACTTCGACTCGATGCCCCGAGAGCACGCTCGCTCGCCGACCGGGTCATCGCGGCCGAGCCGGATGCCGCGTCGCTCCGGTGGCGGGTGCAGGTGACCCCGCAGGAGATCACGGTGACCGTGGAGCGCGACGTGGATCTGACCTTGCTCGAGATCATGGCTCCCGGCGACGAACCGCTCCGGGTTCGCGTGCGCTCCACGGCGCACCCCCAACGCGGAAGCTGACCGAACGCGGTACTTCGTACTTTGTACCTGGTATCGCAACCTACCCGGCATGCGGGACCGTAGGGCGAACGTCGCGACTCCTGCAGGCTGTCGACCGATGACCGGCTCGCCTTGTTGAAGACGACGGAACGAGGCATAATCACCGTTCCACCTCTTCTTCCAAGGAGTTACGTCATGCAAGTCACGCTGCGCGCCGAAACAGGGCGCGAGCGAGGGAGTCGGCCCTCACGAAGGTTGCGGCGCCAGGGTCTGGTCCCCGCCGTCGTCTACGGTAGGGGCCTGGAGCCCGTCGCGATCGCCGTGAATGCTCGCGAGCTGTACGCGGTGCTGCACTCGGATGCGGGCCTCAACGCGCTCATCAACCTCGAGATCGAAGATGGCGCCTCCCAGCTGACCATGGCCCGTGAGCTGCAGCGGCATCCCGTCCGCGGCGAGATCACGCACCTCGACTTCGTCACGATCTCACTCACGGAGAAGACACAGGTCGAAGTCGGCATCGAGCTGATCGGCGAGTCCGAGGGTGTCATAGAAGGTGGCATCGTCGAGACGATTCGCAACAGTGTCGAGGTGGAGGCCCTGCCGACAGAGATCCCACAGTCGATCGTCGTGGACATCACGGAGATGACGATCGGCGACACGCTGCGCATCTCCGACCTTCCCGCCATCGAAGGCGTCGAGTATCTCGACGACCCGGACGACCCGGTCGTCACCATCGTCGTGCCTGCGGCGATCGTTGCCGAAGAGGCCGTCGAGGGTGAGGAACTCGAAGAGGGCGTCGAGGGCGAAGAGGGCGAAGAGGGCGAAGAACCGGAAGGCGAGTAGCCACCCGTATGAAGGTGATCGTCGGCCTGCGCAATCCAGAGCGGCGCTACGACGGGACCAGACACAACGTCGGAGGGGAAGTCGTCGAGGCCGTCGCGGAGCGATGGGGCTTTCGCCTCCGTCGCGGCCCGCGGCGCGTGGCCGCTTCCGTGGCCCAAGGGAGCATCGGCGGGGTCGATGTGATCCTGGCCCTCCCTCGTGTTGCGATGAACGTCTCGGGACCGCCGGTGGCATCCATCCTGCGCTACTACGGTGCGAGCACCGACGATCTTCTCGTCACGCACGATGACATCGATCTTCCGTTCGGCCGACTTCGCCTGCACTACGGGCGAGGATCCGGTGGCCACAACGGGGTGCGCTCGATCGTCGCCACCATAGGCAGCCGGGACTTCTACCGACTCAAGATCGGTATCGGACGTCCACCGGGGCGCATGGACCCTGCAGCATTCGTGCTGCAGAGATTCGGCAAGGACGAACGTCCCGAGATCGACCGGCTCATCAGCGATGCCGCGGACGTCATCGAGCAGTATCTCGTCGATCCCGAGAGCGCCGTGCAGGCCGCCGGTGGTCGACGGCCGCAGGATCCTCGGTAGGGTGACGGCGAAGGAGGTTCCATTGTTCGTCGCTGCCATCGATCAGGGGACGACGAGCAGCCGCTGCATGGTCTTCGACCATGCCGGAATGGTCGTCTCGTCTGCACAGAAAGAACATCGACAGATATTCCCGAGACCGGGATGGGTCGAACATGACGCATCCGAGATCTGGGATCGGACGGTCGAGGTTGTCGAAGGCGCCCTTTCGGCCGGCGGCCTCACCGCTTCGGACCTGGCGGCGGTCGGGATCACCAATCAGCGCGAAACGACCGTTCTGTGGGACAGAGCCACCGGGACGCCCGTTCACAATGCGATCGTGTGGCAGGACACACGCACCGCAGAACTCTGTGAGCACCTTGGTGGAGCAGAGGGGCCCGACCGATTCCGGTCTCGCACGGGGCTCCCGATCGCCACCTACTTCTCGGGTCCGAAGATCGCATGGCTGCTGGAACGGTCGGCCGAGCTGAGAGCTCGTGCCGAATCCGGCGACGTGCTGTTCGGGACCATGGACACGTGGCTGCTCTGGAAGCTCACCGGTGTGCATGCGACCGACGTGACGAATGCAAGCCGCACCTTGCTGATGGACCTGGAGACACTCCAGTGGGACGAGACCCTGCTCGCAGAGATGGGTATCCCGCGTGCGATGCTTCCCGAGATCCGATCTTCCGTCGGCGTGTTCGGCACGGCAGCAGGGCCGCTCGAGGGAGTTCCCGTTGGCGGGATTCTTGGAGACCAGCAGGCAGCCCTGTTCGGACAGGCGTGCTTCGATCCGGGCGATGCCAAGAACACGTACGGAACCGGCTGCTTCATGCTCATGAACACGGGTGGGCGGCCGGTGCCGTCCAAGAACGGACTGCTCACCACCGTCGGCTACCGCATCGGGTCGGAGCCCGCCGTGTACGCGCTGGAGGGCTCGATCGCCGTGGCGGGCGCCATCGTCCAGTGGCTGCGGGACAATCTCGGCATCATCGAGCGATCCGGCGATGTCGAGGCATTGGCCAAGACGGTGTCCGACAACGGGGACGTGTACTTTGTCCCGGCGTTCAGCGGTCTCTTTGCCCCTCGATGGCGTGCCGACGCGCGGGGAGCGATCGTCGGACTGACACGGTTCGCAACATCAGGGCATATTGCGCGGGCGGCCCTGGAATCGACGGCATTTCAGACCCGGGAAGTGCTCGACGCGATGCGCGCGGATTCCGGTGTGCAGTTGAGAGAGCTCAAGGTCGACGGCGGCATGGTCGTCGACGGGTTGTTGATGCAGTTCCAGGCCGACGTTCTGGGAGTACCCGTGATTCGACCGGAGGTCGTGGAGACGACGGCGCTCGGCGCGGCCTATGCGGCCGGACTCGCGGTCGAGTACTGGGACGGCCCGGCGGATCTGCGGGCGAATTGGAGCGAGAGTTCGCGATGGACGCCGGCGATGGGCGAGAAACGGCGAGACGCACTGTACGCACGATGGAACCAGGCGGTCGAACGGACGCTCGGGTGGGTGCCGGCTGGTAGCCTCGAAAGAGCGGCAAAGGAGTAGGAGCAGCATGAAGATCGTGGTCGGCTTTATCAGGACTCAGGAAGGCGAAGCGGCACTGCAGGCGGCAATCGATGAGGCGAAGTTACGCAATGGCGAATTGGTCGTGGTGCATTCGATGATGGGCGGCGACCACGAGAAAGCGGAGCATGTGCTCGCCTATCGAGAGGAACTCGACGAAATCGAGAGACGCCTCGACGAGGAGGGCGTTGCGCACAGCGTCCATGAGTATGTGCGAGGGTATTCACCTTCCGAGGACCTCATCAAGGCAGCCGACGACGAGGGTGCCGGCCTGATCGTGATCGGGCTGCGGAAGCGCTCCGCCGTGGGAAAGCTGCTGCTCGGCAGCAACGCCCAGGAGATTCTCCTCGGCGCCCACTGCCCCGTGCTCGCCGTCAAAGCGAAATACTGAGTATCTCGTACCCGGCATCTCGTACCTGGCACCAGGTACGAGATACCAGTGCCGTCTGATCGTCGAGAACCGGGAGTTCCCATGCCCTATCGCACCATCATCGAACCGTTCCGGATCCACAGTGTTCAGGCGATCAACTTTCCGACCCGAGAGGAGCGCGAAGCCGCTCTACGGCGTGCCGGATACAACCTGTTCGGACTGCACGGCGATGAAGTCATCATCGATCTTCTGACCGATTCGGGGACCGGCGCGATGTCCTCACGCCAGTGGGCGGGGATGATGGACGGCGACGAGTCCTACGCCGGGAGTCGCTCCTTCTACCGTTTCCGAGACGTCATCACCGAGATCACCGGCTTCTCCGAGATCATCCCGACCCATCAGGGACGGGCATCCGAGCGCATCCTGTTCAGCACGATCGTCGGACCGGGCGATGTCGTGCCCAACAACACGCACTTCGACACGACGAGGGCGAACATCGAGCACCAGGGCGCCGAAGCCAGGGATCTGCTCAACGCCGAAGGGCACGATCCGACGGTCGTTGCGCCGTTCAAGGGCAACATGGACATCGACGCACTCGAAGCCACCATCCGAGAGGTCGGCGCCGAGCACATCCCGATGGTGATGGTCACGGTCACGAACAACTCCGGTGGCGGACAGCCGGTATCGCTTGCGAACCTGCGGTCCGTCCGGGAGGTGTGCGACCGCCACGGGATCCGTTTCTTCCTCGATGCCTGCCGCTTCGCAGAGAACGCCTGGTTCATCAAACAGCGCGAAGACGGATACGCCGACAAGACGCCTCTGGAGATCGCCCAAGAGATGTTCTCGATCGTCGACGGCTGCACGATGTCGGCGAAGAAGGACGGCCTTGCCAACATCGGTGGCTTCATCGGTCTGCGCGATGCCGAGCTGGCGCAAGAGGCACGCAACCTGCTGATCCTCACCGAAGGGTTTCCCACGTACGGTGGCCTCGCCGGGTACGACCTGGAAGCGATTGCGATCGGGCTCCAGGAAGTGCTCGACGAGGAATACCTGCGGTATCGGATCCGCTCGACCGCATATCTCGCCGAGAAGGTGCGTGCCGCCGGTGTCCCGATCGTTCGGCCGCCGGGAGGTCATGCCGTCTATCTCGACGCCAAGGCGTTCCTGCCGCATGTCCCACCGAGCGCCTACCCGGCGCAGGCGCTGGCGATCGAGCTGTATCGGGACGGAGGCGTCAGAGGCGTCGAGATCGGTTCGGTCATGTTCGGCAAGCCGCAGGACGACGGGACCGAGATCCCGTCGGAGATGGAGTTGGTGCGCCTCGCCGTACCGCGCCGGACCTATACGCAGAGCCACATCGACTACGTCGGCGAAGTCGTCATCTCCGTCGCGCAGCACGCCGAGGAGATACGCGGGTACAGGATCGTCGAGCAGGCGCCGTGGTTGCGTCACTTCACTGCCCGCTTCGAACCCCTCTAACTCGTTCTGGTGACGCTTCGACGGGATTATTCCCGTGAAGCGTCACGAGAACGGGAGGATGTAGCATCGATCCGAGAGTGAGGAGAAGTCGTGTCATTACCCGACCTGCTTGGTGTCATCCGAATCTTGATGACCCCGCTGGTGATGGTGCTGGTCCTCACCGACAGTCGAGCCGGATTCCTCGTCGCCGCGGCGCTGTTCGTGATCGCAGCGTTCACCGATTTCCTCGACGGGTACTTCGCCAGACGGTGGGACATCGGGACCGTCCTCGGCGCCTTCATCGACTCGACCGCCGACAAGCTGCTGGTCACCGGCACGCTCCTGGCGCTGATCGCCGTCGATCGCGTGTCGGTATGGGCGGCGCTGATCATCATCGCCAGGGAGATCGTCGTGATGACGCTGCGCGGCGTCGTCGCCATCGAAGGTGAGCTCGTCAGACCGTCCATCTGGGGCAAGGCAAAGGCGAACGTGCAGTACATCGCCATCGTGCTCGCCATGCTTCGTCTCTTCAAGCCGTTGGGGCCGCTGTTTCTCGACGAATGGGTGATGTGGGTGGCGGTGCTCCTGACGCTCGCTTCGGGCTGGGGTTACGTGCAGGCGTTCCGCTCCGTCGTCGGGAGGGTCGATCGGTGAGTGTGTTCGTGACCGGCGGCTCCGGCGTCGTCGGTCGTGAGGTCGTCCGACTGCTTGTCGCCGACGGAAGGGATGTTCGCGCTCTGGCCCGATCCGACGCATCGGTGAGTCTCGTCGAGGATCTCGGCGCCCGGTCGATCCGGGGAGACATTCTCGACTATCCGGGTCTGGTGAACGCGATGCGCGAATCGGAGACGGTCTTCCACATCGCAGGGATGAACACGATGTGTGCTCGGGATCGGGAACCGATGCGGATGGTCAACGTCGACGGTACCCGCAACGTGATCCGCGCCGCGGCGGCCGCAGGGGTCCGAAGAGTCGTCTGCACCTCGTCGGCGGTGACCCTTGGTGAGCGCAGGGGGGAGATCGGCTCCGAGTCGAGCCGCCATCGCGGATGGTTCCTGTCCGCATATGAGCGCACGAAGTTCGAGGCCGAGCAGGTGGCGCTGGGGGAGCGGATCGGCGTCGAAGTCGTCGCCGTCAACCCGTCCTCGGTGCAGGGGCCCGGGCGTGTCACCGGAACCGGCCGCCTGTTGCTCGCTCTTCTCAACGGCAAGCTCCCATTCGTCATCGACACCCGAGTCAGCCTCGTGGACATCACCGACTGCGCACGAGGCCATCTACTCGCCGAGACCAAAGGGGCGACCGGAGAACGGTATGTGTTGTCGGGGTTCACGATGACCATGGAGGAAGCGGTGTGCATGCTCGGCGACGCGGCCGGTGTACCGCTCCGTGTGCGTAGGGTGCCCGGGTCGATGGCGACCGTGGCCGGGGTGCTGGTCGAGGGCGGTGGGCGCCTTCGGAGGCGGACGCCGCCGTTCTGTGGGGAGATGGCCCGCGTCATCCGGTTCGGACATGCGTACGACGGATCCAGGGCGACGCGAGAACTTGGCCTTCGCTACACCGCGCCGCGCGACACCATCGCCAGGACGGTCGCCTGGTATCGGGAGAACGGCTACCTGTAGAGGCCGGTCTTCAGCGGGAAGCCTGCAGCTTCAGGTTTCTCGTCAATGCAGGCGTCGAATGGCGACGCTCCCATTGACAGGAAAGTGGGAAGAGTGGCGGCCACCCGACTGGGAGGCTGAACCGTCGCTGGGGGGCATTGCGAAGTATAAGCCGGTTCAGTTCTGGGGGCTCGGATGGCCGCCAGTCGCTACGGTACCCGACAAGTACGCCGTTGCGGTGGAAATCCGGGCAGACGCCACCGCGACTCGGTGTCGCTACCCTGTGCCAAACGATGCCGGCGCCACTCAAACCTCTCGTCAGCGCTTGGCGCCCCGAACTCATACCCCCGGTCCCCGGTCGAGTCGCGGTGGCGACGGCAGGGCGCGCCTTCCTGCTCGCCGGTCTCGCCTCACGTGCCGCGGGTCCGGTGCTGGCGCTGGTGCCGGGAGAACGAGAGGCCGAGGAGCTCGCGGACGACCTCGGTCTCTTCACCGAGCACGTCGTTCTCCTCCCCGCGTGGGAGACCCTGCCCTTCGAGCACGTCTCCCCGAACGAAGGGACGATGGCGAGACGGGCACAGGCTCGCCACACGTTGACCGGTGGCATGTCCGGAGCCATCATCGTCGCCTCGGCACGTGCCGCTGCGCAGCGGATCAGCCCTTCGCCCATCGACCCGATCGTCGCCCGGGTCGGTGAAGAGGTACCGTTCGATCGGCTCGTGGCCCACCTGGGTGCTGCCGGCTACACGCGCGTGGCCCGTGTCGAGACTCGCGGAGAATTCACCGTTCGCGGCGGCATCATCGACGTCTTCCCTGCTCAGAGCGGCACACCGATCCGCCTCGACCTCTGGGGCGACCTTGTGGAGAGCGTGCGAACGTTCTCCGTGTCGTCCCAGCGTTCGGAGCATGACGTGGCCGAGCTCGTCGCATTCCCGCCCCGGGAGGTGCGTCCAGACGAAGCCATGGTCGCGCTCGCCGCCGATCTGGTCCGTAGCGAGCCGTGGGCCGCGGCGACATGGGACCGCATCGCTGAGAGCGTGATCTTCCCTGGAATCGAGTCGTGGCTCCCCTGGCTGGCTCCTCCCCGGACCGTCCTGTCGGAGATGCCGCCCGGCGGGACCGTGGTCGTCTTCGATCCGGTTGCGGTCACGGACAGGGCAAGGGACCTTGCTGCAGAAGAGAGCGATCTGGCAGAGGCGCTGGCACCGACCTGGGGGTTCGGCGCCCCGGCCGACCACCCGTCGCTGTATCTGGATCTGCCGATCGAGGACCGGCGTGCGCTGCTCGTGCCGCCCGTCGCAACAGGCCCCGACGACACCGTGCTGCGGGTGAGAGGGCTCGATGCGACGCCCGGTGATCCCGATTCCGTGGCCGGAGCGCTCTCGCGGCTCATCGCATCCGGGGCGACCACCGTCGTGGCGATGGACGGTGACGCAGCCGCCGATCGGGTCGCCAGGGTCTTGGGTACCGGCGGGATCGATCTACCGCGAAGAAACCGCCTGGAGGTGGTGGAGTCGGCGGTCCTCGGCACGGGGATCCATCACGGGTTCCACTTCGTCGACACCGGCGTCGCCGTGTTCGGAGAGCAATCGATCGCCGGCCGTCGAAGAGCACACCGTCGAGTCGGCAGGAGGGTTTCCGCCGCCGAGACGGCCAGCTTCCGCGATCTTCGGGAGGGCGACTACGTCGTGCACTACAGGCACGGCATCGGCAGATTCGAGGGTCTCGTCGCAAAGACGGTCGCAGGTGTCGAGCGGGACTACCTGATCGTTGCCTATGCAGCCGGCGACAAGCTGTACGTGCCGACGGACCAGCTCGATGCGATCCGCCGGTACACCGGCGGTGAGAAGCCGAGAGTCTCGAGGATGGGTGGAGCCGACTGGTCGGCAACCAAGGCCAGAGTGCGCAAGGCGGTCGCGGCGGTCGCCGAGCAGGTCGTCAGTCTGCATCGTGCGAGGGCGACCGCGACGGGCCACGCCTTTGGCCCCGACGGGCCGTGGCAGCGCGAACTGGATGCCGCGTTCCCGTTCGAGGAGACTCCCGACCAGATGCAGGCGATCGAAGACGTCAAAGCGGACATGCAATCCGAGCGTCCGATGGACCGGCTCGTCTTTGGTGACGTGGGGTTCGGCAAGACGGAGATCGCGGTGCGGGCGGCGTTCCGTGCGGCCACGGGAGGGCGCCAGACCGCCGTGCTCTGTCCGACCACGCTGCTCGCGCAGCAGCACTTCCAGACCTTCACCGAGCGCTTCGAACCGTTCCCGATACGTGTCGCCATGCTCAGCCGCTTCCTCGGCGCAAGAGAGCAGAAGAGTGTCGTGCGCAAACTCGCCACCGGCGAGATCGACGTGGTCATCGGAACGCATCGGCTGCTGAGCGAAGACATCCGCTTCAAGGATCTTGGCCTGCTCGTCGTAGACGAAGAGCAGCGGTTCGGTGTGGGGGCCAAGGATGCGATCAAAGGCCTGCGTGTCGGTGTGGACGTGCTGACGTTGACGGCCACACCGATCCCTCGCACGCTCGAGATGGCACTCACCGGCATCCGGGACGTGAGCCACATTCGGACCGCGCCGGAAGATCGTCATCCGATCCTCACCTATGTGGGGCCGCTGGAGGAACGGTCCGTGTCGGCCGCGATCCGGCGCGAGATGCTCAGGGAGGGACAGGTCTTCTATGTGCACAACAGGGTGCAATCGATCGATCGGGCCGTTGCCAGACTTCGCGAACTGGTTCCGAATGCCCGCTACGCCGTCGCGCATGGGCAGATGAGCGAAGGACAACTGGAGCAGGTGATGCTCGACTTCTGGAATCACCGGTTCGACGTGCTCGTCGCCACCACGATCATCGAGTCGGGTCTCGACCTGCCGACGGTCAACACGTTGCTCGTCGAGCGGGCAGACCTGCTCGGGCTCGCGCAGCTGTACCAGCTCAGAGGAAGGGTCGGACGGTCCAGCCAGCGGGCATACGCCTACCTGTTCCATCCGCCGGAGCAGTCCCTGAGCGAGGAGGCACGGCGGCGGCTGCGTTCGATCGGCGAGCACACCGAACTCGGATCCGGGTTCGACGTTGCATTGCGGGACCTGGAGATCAGGGGGGCCGGAAGCATCCTCGGCGAAGTGCAGTCCGGGCATATCGCCGCCGTCGGCTTCGACTTGTATGCGAGGCTCGTTGCCGAAGCGGTCGGGGAACTCGAAGGAAGGCCGGCGTCTGAAGATCGCCCGGCAGAAGTTCGCATCGAGATCCCCGTCAACGCCTACTTGGCCGAAGAGTTCATTCCCGACCAGGAAGCCCGACTGGAGGCGTATCGTCGACTCGCCACCGCCACGACCGTGAGTCAGGTGGCCGATGTCGCCGCCGAGTGGAAAGACCGCTACGGGCCATGGCCGGGGGCCGTCGATGCGCTCTTGGCGGTGGCGGAGCTGCGGGCAGAGGCACTGCGCGTCGGTCTCGAGGAGATCGTCTCGCTCGGACGCGAAGTACGGTTTGCCCCTGTCGACCTCTCCATATCGCAAGAGGTCAGACTCCAGCGCATCGCCCCGAAAGCGGTGCTGCGCGCCGCCGAGAGCGCGCTGTTCCTGCCTTCGCCGCCACCCGGGCGGACGATCGAGGTGCTCAGCGGCTTCGTTCGCGAGATGTGGCCCGAGTCCAGCGATGGTGCGGCCCGGCAGAAGTGAGCAGTTCACTTTCCTGGTTGCAGCACCTGCTGCCTACTATTCGTCGCTCTTCGCCTACTATTCGACAGTCAGAAAGGTGAATTCGTGCGCAAGTATCTCGTCCTCCTCTTCATCGTCGCCCTCGTGGCCTCGGCGTGTTCCGGCACGGGCAAGGCCGTGGCGACCGTCAACGGCGTTGCGATCACTCTTGGCGATGTTGAGGCCCTTGCTCCGTCGAGCGACACGATGGACACCGCAACTTTCGACGGCAACCTGAGAAACCTCATCGTCGAGCAGGTCGTTCTTCAGGCCGCCGAGCAAGAGTGGAATCTCTCGTTCGACGCCACCGCCGTCGACGACCGGTACAACGAAATGGTGAACTCCATCGACGGCGACGTCGATCAGTACCTTTCCGACAACGGCATAACGAAGGGGACGTTGCGCCACATTGCGATCCAGCAGCTGCTCGGGACCGCCATCGACAAGCAGCTTTCCACTCAGATTGGACCGATCTCCGACGCGGACCTGCAGACCGCCTATGAGGGGGCCAAGCAGGCCCAAAGCAACGTGTGTGCCCACCACATCCTCGTCGCCACCGAGGATGAGGCGAACGCCGTGATCGATCGGATCAACGCCGGTGAGAGCTTCGAGGACATCGCAAAAGAACTCTCGATCGACACGAAGACCGGCCCGGAGGGCGGCGACCTCGGCTGCAACGCTCCTTCGAGCTTCGTGCCGAGCTTCGCGCAAGCTCTTCTCGAAGCGCCCGTCGGAGAGCTGTACGGACCGGTCCAGACCGAGTACGGGTTCCACGTGATCAGGGTCGACTCGCGTGACGTCCCCGCGTTGGAGGACATCAAGAGTCAGCTCGAGGACCAGATCAAGCGCCAGCAAGGCGCGGCGCTGTTCAAGGACTGGATTACGAGCAAGCTCGACGCGGCCACGATCGAAGTCGAGTCGAAATACGGCACCTGGTCTGGAGCGCCTGACTACACGATCACACCACAGGCCTGATGGCCGGGCAGATCACGGTTGCAGGCCTCGGTCCCGGAGACCTGAGGCGGGTCGGAGGCCGGGCAGCCGAGGTCCTTCTCGACCCGGCGCGCACGGTCATCGTCCGCACCCTCGAGCATCCGGCGGCCCGTCAACTCGCCGACCTGCGTCCGGTCGAGAGCGCCGACGACCTCTATGAGGCCGCAGCCGACTTCGATGAGGTCTACGAGCAACTCGCACGGCGCGTCGTCGAGGCTGCGGCAACCGGCGACGTCGTGCTTGCGCTTCCGGGCAGTCCGTCGGTGGCCGAGCGGACGACCGGCCTGGTTCTCGAAGCCGCCCAGGTCGCCGCCATCCCCGTCGAGGTGCTGGCCGGAGAGTCGTTCCTGGACCTCCTCGCGGCCGAGGTCGGCATCGATCTGCTCGGTGTCCAGATCCTCGACGGACGGGACCTGCCCGACCCGCTGTTCCTGCATCTGCCGACGGTGATCGCCCAGGTGGACGTACCTATCGTGCTCGCCGATGTGCGGGACCGCCTCCTCTCGGTGCTTTCGGAGGACACCGAGATCGTCGTGGCTCGGGACCTCGGGACGGCCGCTGCCGAGGTCGCCCGCGTGCCGCTGAGCGGACTCGACGCGTCGATGGCCGGTCTGCGCACGACCCTCTACCTCGACCCCGGACCTGCCGGCTGGTCCGGGCTGATCACCACGATGCGACGGCTGCGGCGTGAATGTCCTTGGGACCGGAGTCAGACACACCATTCCCTGGTGTGCAATCTCGTCGAAGAGGCCTATGAACTCGTCGATGCGCTCTCGGTGCTTCCGGTCGAGGCCCCCGGTGGTGAACCCGACTACGGCGCCTATGCAGACGTCGAGGAGGAGTTGGGCGATGTGCTCTTGCAGGTTGTGTTCCACACGATCATGGCGAGCGAGGCAGGAGCCTTCGACATCGAGGACGTCGCCGAGATGCTGCGGCGCAAGCTCGTCCGCCGCCACCCGCACGTGTTCGGAGATGTCGAGGTCACCGGCGTCGAGAAGGTGCTCCGCAATTGGGAGCAGATCAAACAGGAGGAGAAGCGGCGGACGTCATTGATGGATGACGTTCCTGCAGGATTGCCCGGACTGGAGCGGGCGGCCAAGATCCAGCGGAGGGCCGCTTCGGTCGGTTTCGACTGGGACGATGCCAAGAGTGTCGTCGACAAGATCCGTGAAGAGACGGCAGAGCTGGAGGCGGTGCTCGCCGACCGGACGGCCGCCGAGGATGAGCTCGGCGATCTGCTCTTCTCGGTCGTGAACCTCGGCCGGCACCTCTCCCTCGATCCGGAGGTCGCCATGCGCAGGGCCGTCGATCGATTCGCAGGCCGGTTCCGGTGGATGGAGAAGTCGTTCGACATGAATGATCGAACGCTCGAAGAGCTCGAAACGATGTGGGTCGCCGCAAAGGCGGCCGAAAAGCACGAAGCGGAGGCAGCGGATGACTAGATTCAGTGCACAAGGAGGGCCGATGGACACCACGATCAGCGCGGTGAAGGCCCGTGAGATCCTCGACTCCCGGGGAAACCCGACCGTTGAGACCGAAGTGTTCCTCGCCGGCGGAGCATTCGGCAGGGCGGGGGTTCCGTCCGGGGCGTCGACGGGGGCGCTCGAGGCGCACGAGCTTCGAGACGGCGGAGACCGCTACGGCGGCAAGGGTGTACAGCGGGCTCTTACCAACATACGTGACGAGATTGCGCCTGCGGTCATCGGCCGGGACGCAACCGATCAGGAGGGGCTCGATCAGGCGATGATCGACCTCGACGGCACCCCCGCGAAATCGCGGCTGGGAGCCAACGCCATCCTCGGCGTGTCGATGGCCGTGGCGCGTGCCAGTGCGGGAGCGCTCGGTATCCCGCTGTTTCGCTATCTCGGCGGGACGAAAGGCAGGGTCCTTCCGACGCCGTTCTTCAACGTTCTCAACGGCGGTGTGCATGCGGCCAACTCGGTCGACATCCAGGAATTCATGCTCGTTCCCGGCGGGGCGCCGACGTTCCGTGAGGCGCTGCGAGCAGGCGCCGAGATCTACCACACGCTCAAGAAGGTGCTTGCCGCCAAAGGGCTTGCGTCCGGCGTCGGAGACGAGGGAGGGTTCGCTCCCGATCTGCCGCACAACCGATCGGCGATCGAGCTGCTGGTCGAAGCGATCGGTGAGGCGGGGTACACGCCCGGCGAGGATGTGGCAATCGCCATCGATTCGGCGGCGACCGAGATGTACCGGGATGGCGCCTATGTGTTGGAGGGGCGCCGCATGACATCGATCGAGATGGTCGACTATCTCGACGGCCTGGTCGACGAGTTCCCGATCGTCCTCGTCGAAGATGGTCTCGCCGAAGACGACTGGGATGGATGGACGGTGCTGACCGAACGTCTCGGTGAGAAGGTCCAGGTGGTCGGCGACGACATCTTCGTCACGAATGAGGATCTGCTTCGCCGTGGTTTCCGCGAGAAGGTCGCCAACTCGGTGCTGATCAAGCTGAATCAGATCGGCACGCTGTCGGAGACGCTGCACACGATGGAGACGGCGGAGCGGGCCGGGTACGGGCGCATGATCAGCCACCGGTCCGGCGAGACGGAGGACTCGTTCATTTCGCACCTGGCGGTGGCGACGAACGCGTTGCAGATGAAGTCGGGTGCTCCGGCTCGTGGTGAGCGCACCGCGAAGTACAACCAGTTGTTGAGGATCGAAGAAGAGCTCGGTGACAGCGCGCGCTACGCCGGGTGGTCGTGGATGAAGGGCTGATATGAGGGGATCGCGTCTCGCAATCTTGGCCATCGTCGGCCTGGTCGTGGTGGGCGCGGTGCTCATCACGAATGTCCTGCCGATCCGTAGTCTGATGGCGGAGCAGCGGCGCGTCGATCTCGCCCAGGAGCAGCTTGCTGCGCTCCAGGAAGCGAACGCCCGTCTGCAGGCATCGGCGGACTTCCTTTCCTCGGACGCGGGTGTGGAGATGGTCGCTCGGCGCGATTTCGGACTGGTTCGACCGGGTGAGACCGCCTACGTGGTCGTCGATCCCAACGACAAGGGCTTTACCCCGGACGTGCCGAGGACGGCCGTTGAACCTGCACAGCCCCGGCCGTGGTGGCAACGCATCTGGGATTTCGTCACCGGTCGTGACCTGACGGGATGATGGACGACCAGCAGGTGGTCGCGCTGCAATTGGAGCGCCCGCTACGTGCCGCGGTGGAGGTCGTGTACCGATGCCCGCTCGGTCTGCCGGTTGTTGTCGCCGTACCACCGCTCCTCGACGACGGGACGCCGTTTCCCACCCGCTACTGGCTGTCCTGTCCCGCCGCGCGTAGGCGTGTCGGGAGGATCGAGGCGGCGGGCGGTGTCAGGGCGATGGACCGTCGCATACGTCACGACGCGGCATTCGCCGCAGCGATGGGCGACACGAACCGGCGCTACGCGGCCGAGCGCGACGCGTTGATCCCCGACGGTGCGACGCCCCGGCCGACCGGCGGAGTCGCCGGAGGTTCGGGAGGTGTGAAATGCCTCCACGCCCACTACGCGGATCATCGTGCGGGTAACACCAATCCGGTGGGGGAGTTCGTCGCGCCGTGGGTCGAGCCGTTCGACTGTGACGTGCCGTGCGTGATCGAAGGGCCGGACGGTGTCGCCGCGGTGAACCCGGGGTGGTCGGAGCCGCGCTGACCTTCCCGTTCTCGTGACGGTTCGATCGGATTATTCCCGTGAAGCGTCACGAGAACGGATGGATGGGGCTCGCAGCCGCGTCCACGTGACGGTGAGGTCCTCGGGCAGGACCCTGGTGTCTCCGACGGTCGTCATGAAGTTCGCATCTCCCGACCAGCGGGGCACGAGGTGGAGATGGAAGTGGCCCGGCACGCCGGCTCCTGCCACGCGGCCCAGATTGGCGCCGAGGTTGTAGCCGTCGGGGTGCATGGCCTCGTCGATGGCGTTCATGGCGTTGCCGAGGAGCCGCCAGAGCTCCGCCTGCTCATCGGCGTTCAAGTCGGCGGGTCGTTCGATGTGGCGGAACGGGGCCACCATGACGTGACCGGTCGTGTACGGGTACCGGTTGAGCATGGTGAATCCGAACGATCCCCGCTCGAGAATCAGTGCCTCTTCGTCGGCGCCGGCGGGCAGCCGGCAGAAGAGGCATCCGTCGGCATCGGGTTTGCCGGCATTGGCGATGTATTCGCTTCTCCAACCGGCCCACAGCATGTCCCAGGGCATGATCGGAGGCTACTCGCTCTCGAAGACACTGTGAACCCTGGGCTCAGGGGGGTCGCTACGACCCCTACGAGCCCTGGGTTCACAGGTTGGTAGCCTCCTGGTACTGCCCGGGTGACGGAACCGGTAGACGTGGCGGACTTAAAATCCGCTGCCCTCGAGAGGGCGTGTGGGTTCGAGTCCCACCCCGGGCACCAGGAGGCACGACTCATGACCGACGATCGCGGCGACGCCTACTCGCGCGCTGCCCGCCGCTACGACCGCTTCATCGGACCGTTCGTGCGCCGGCTGCGCGCCATCGGCCTCGACCTGTGCCCGCCCCGGCAAGGGATGGTCGTGCTCGACGTCGGCTGCGGCACGGGGGCCCAGCTTGCCGCCTATCAGGAGGCAGGCTGTCGTGTGTCGTGTGTCGATCCTTCCCCGGCCATGCTGAGTGTCGCCCGGCGGCGGCTCGGCGACGGAGCGGACATTCGAGAGGGAGACGCCACCGTGCTTCCCTACGAGGACGCGACGTTCGACCTCGCCACGATCTCGTTCGTGCTGCACGAGCTGCCCCACGCCGACCGTGTGGCCGTCATGGGGGAGATGCGAAGGGTCCTCAAACCCGAAGGGCGCATCCTGGTCGTCGACTTCCTGCCGGGCCCGTATCGAGGGCTCAAAGCACTGCTCGTGCGGGCCGGGATCGTCGCCATCGAGTTCGCCGCCGGAGGTGACCACTGGCGTAACCATCGGGACTTCCTCGCTCGCGGGGCCTTGGCGGCGCTTGCCGACGCGCAGCATCTCTCGGTTCGCGAGCAACGGACGGCCGGTGGGGGAACCATCGCCGTGTCGCTGCTGGCCGCCGGCCGAGTCTCTTAACGCAGTCGCGGATTCAGCGTGTACGTGCCGGTGGTCGAGGCGCTCGCCAGGACGTGGCCATCGATCGCCTCACGCACGTCCGCGCCGGAGAACGCGCCGTCGACGGCCAAGTGGTGGACGTCGAGCGCGTACGCGGTGAAGACGTAATGGTGCATGAGTGAGTCGTTCCACGGGGGGCACGGCCCGTCGTAGCCGTAGTAATCCCCGGCCATGTCCTTGTCACCGACGAACCAGTTCGTGTAGTCGTTGATGCCGTGGCGGCCGAACGGTGCCGTCGGCCCCTTGCCACGAGGCACGACACCATCGGAGCAGGATCCCTCGGCAATCCCCTCCATGGCCGGGTCGATGTCGACGAGGACCCAGTGGAAGAAGTTGGTGCGAGGAAGGTCCGGTGGTACCTCACGGCCTTCTTTGTTGACGTCGTCGGGCTTGGTCGGGACGACGGGATCGTGGCAGATCAGCGCCAGCGACCGTGTTCCCTCCGGAAGATCCGTCCACGTCAGCGCCGGATTCCGGTTGGGCCCGAACGTCGCGTGCGTGTCGGGATCCGGCACACAGAAGGCGAAATCGCCGGGGATCGGATGACCGTCTTCGAAACTCGAACTACTCAATCGCATGAGATCACCTCCATGGCGGAGGCTAGCGCCGTCGTCCGGTCAGGAACACCGCTCATGGGCCCGATTGAGCTCGTCTCCGTTGAACCCTGGGCTCAGGGGGGTCGTGACGACCCCTACGAGCCCTGGGTTCGCAGGGTTTTGGCGGTTTCGACGACGAGGAAGATCGGGACCGCAACGGCGAGCATGAGCAGCCAGTCCTCCCAACGAAGCGGAACGGTGTGGAGCACCTTCTGCAGAAACGGAACGTAGACGGCCGCCACCTGGGCGCCGACGGTGAGCACCCACGCTCCGATCACCCACGGGTTCGTCCAGAAACCGATGCTGCGCAGAGGTCGGCGCAGCGACCGGAAGTTGAAGACGTTCATCTTCTCCAACAGGATGATGCCGGTGAAGGCCACCGTCTGTGCAGTGGCGATCGCCTCGGGGCTGCGGCCCAGCGTCGCGAGATAGTGGTGGAAGAGCCACAGGGTCCCGATGCCGATGTAGCCCCCGAGTCCGAGGAGCAGCGCGGCGCCCGTCTTGTTCAGGATCGGTTCTCTGGCTCCTCTCGGCGGCTGTTCCATGAGGTCTTTCGATCCCGGTTCGAGGCCCAGAGCGACGGCGGTCATGCCGTCGGTGACGAGGTTCATCCACAGAATCTGGACGGGGAGCAGGATGAGCGGTCCCTTCAGCAGGATGTTGACGAACACGGCGACGACCTCTCCCGTGTTCGAGGAAAGGAGGTATCGAACGAACTTCTGGATGTTGTCGTACTGGCGGCGCCCCTCTTCCACCGCCCCGACGATCGAGGCGAAGTTGTCGTCGGTCAGCACCATGTCGGACGCGGCCTTGGCCACGTCGGTACCGCGCAGGCCCATCGCGATGCCGATGTCGGCCTTCTTGAGCGCGGGGGCGTCGTTCACACCGTCGCCCGTCATCGCCACGATGTTTCCCTGGTCTTGGAGGTGGGTGACGATCCGCAGCTTGTGTTCGGGGGTGGTTCGTGCGAACAGGACGTCATGGGTGAGGAGCTCGTCGAGAGCCCCGTCGTCCATCGTGTCGAGTTCGCCACCGGTCACGGCACGTTCGACGTCCATGCCGACGTGCCGGCCGATCGCGATCGCCGTCTCCGGTGCGTCGCCGGTGATCATGATCGGGCGGACCCCCGCCTCACGTGCCAGTGCGATGGCGGCGGGCACCTCGGGTCGGGGCGGATCGATGATTCCGACGACACCGAGCAGCGTCAGGTCGCTCTCGACCTTGTCCTCGTCGAGTTCGATGTTGGCCGGGAGCACCCTGCGCGCGAGAGCGAGCGTGCGCAGACCCTGTCCGGCGAGGAAGCGGTACGCGTCTTCGAAGGCGGTTCGGTCCTCATCGGTGAGGTCTCGCTCGGCCGTGCCCTCGAGGATCCGGGTGGCGCGCGAAAGGATCACTTCCGGGGCACCTTTCGTGAAGGCGACGAGTCCCTCGGGCCGGTGTGCCACGACGGTCATGCGTTTGCGGGCCGAGTTGAACGAGAACTCGGTGACACCCGCGCCGCCGCCGTCCGGAGTCAGCCACGCCTTGTATGCGGCGACGACGAGAGCGGCCTCGGTCGGTTCACCGAGCTGCCTCCACCCGCCGTCGGTCTTGGTGACTCGGGCGTGGTTGCAGACCAGGCCGGTTTCGAGAAGGGCGAGCAGGTCCGGTCGGGTCCGGTGGTCGAGCTTCTGCCCGTCGACGGTGAAGTGGCCTTTCGGATCGTAGCCCACTCCGGTGATCTGCACGGGGCCCGCCGGCATCCAGATCCGTGTCACCGTCATCTCGTTCTTCGTCAAGGTTCCGGTCTTGTCCGTGCAGATCACCGTCGCCGAACCGAGCGCCTCGGCGGCCTGAAGGCGGCGAAGGAGGGCGTGACGTCTGACCATCGCCCTGATCCCGAGTGCGAGGGTGATCGTGACGACTGCGGGGAGGCCCTCCGGCACGACGGCGACGGCGAGGGATACACCGGTGAGGAACATCTCGAGGAGGGGTTTGCCCAGGATGATGCCGACGAGGGCGACACCGGCGGAGATGGCGATCGAGATGACACCGAGCTGCTTGCCGAGCACCGCCAGTTTGCGTTGCAGCGGTGTGGGGTCTTGACCGAGGCTTTGGGTGAGCTCCGCGATCTTGCCGAACACCGTGGCCATGCCGGTGGCGACGACGATGCCGAGCGCCCTCCCGTTCGTCACGTTGGTGCCCATCCACACCATGGGGGTGCGTTCCGCAAGGTGCGTGTCGCCGGGTACGGGGTCCGTGTCCTTGTGCACGGAGCCCGACTCGCCGGTGAGTGCCGATTCGTCGACCTTGAGGTTGAGGCTCTCGACCAGACGGAGGTCGGCGGGGACCTGGTCGCCGATCTCGAGGGTGACGAGATCGCCCGGGACGAGATCGGTCCTGTCGATCTCCATCGGTTCTCCGGCCCTGGTCACACTGCAGGTCGGTGAGAGCATGCTGCGAAGCGCTTCGAGCGCCTGCTCGGCCTTCCATTCCTGAACGAACCCGAGCGCGCCGTTGAGCACGACGATGATCAGGATCGTGACGGCATCGGCGACTTCGCCGACCACGAAGGAGACCGCGGCGGCGATGAGCAGGATGATGATGAGCACATCGGTGAACTGGCGTGCGAGCACCTGATATCGGCGTGCGGCGGGGACTTCTTGGATGCGGTTCGCCCCGTGCCGCTCGAGGCGGGCGACTGCTTCGGCATGACCGAGGCCGTCTCGCTCGTTGGTGTCGAGCCGGGCGACGGCCTCCGTGACCGAGATGGTGTGCCAGTCGTCCGTTGTCTGTGCATCCATGCGGTGCCGCAGGTTAGCGATTGTCGCCGGCAGCCCGGTGAGCGCCAGATCTGCGCGGTACGGGACGATGTGGCCGGGTGACGTACAGACGAACGGCGGCGTTGTGGGCGAGAGGCGGCGAACGGCCGTGGGCGGAAGGCGACGCGGGGACTCGGGTGCCGTAGAGTCTCCTTTCGTGAACGCGGCCCGTTTCCTCAGAAGAACAGTGGCAATCGGAGCACTCGGTGCCATCTCGGTCGTGTACTCGGAGGCGCTCTTCTGGGCACGATGGAGACCCGGCGACAGCGTGGGCGGATACCTGGTCACCTGGGCCGCCTACAGCCTGGTCGTGTACCTCGTGCTGGCGGCGATCGAACACTTCGGCGTTCGCGGCGTGCTCGGCATCGCTCTCGCCGGAGCGATCTTCGGCTGGCTCGTCGAGGGAGCCGTGGCGGTGACGCTCTACAGAGACCTTCCGTGGAGCATCTCGTGGACCGCGCTCGCCTGGCATGGACTGCTCACCGTCGTCTTCGGTTGGTTCCTCGTTCCTCGAGCACTTGCCACGTGGCCGCTGCGGCGGCTGGTCCGGTGGTCCGTTCTGGTCGGGGCGGTATGGGGCATCTGGGCGATCGGCTGGAGGGTGCAGGATGGCTCCTGGACGCCCGTCGTGTCGTTTGGCCTGTTCGCGTTCGGCACGGCCCTGGTCCTCGTCCTGGGGTATGTCCTGTGGCAACGGGCCTACGTACCGGCGCGTCCTCAACGCTGGCTGATCCTTGGGGCAGCAGCTCTGCTCGCCCTGTCCGCGGCGATTCAGGCGGGAGCGATCGCCGTCGTACTGCCCGCACTGGTCGGTGTCGTGGTTGTCGTGATGAGGACCGGGCGGGGGAGGTTCGACGGATCCGGGCTCGTACCCGAGGAACCCATCCGGGCCTCTGCGCTGACGGCGCCGCCGATCGCCGCAGCGAGCGCGGTGGTCGTCTACGCGGCGTTGCAGTCCGCAAACGTCGTCTCCAACACCGCTGCGGTCTTCTACCTGTTCAGCATGCCCGCAGGGTTCGTCGTTCTGGTCGCGGCCGTGTCGAGCGTGCTCAAAGGGATGAAGGTTTCCTGACCGTTCCCTGCTCGCACGTGCACGTGCCGCCTATCATCTGTGAGGATTCAGATGTCCGATCACACACAGGGAATCAAGAAGGACGTCGCAGAGGTCAAATTCCTCGTTCACGACCTTCGCGTCGAACGGTTCATCGACGAGGTCATCCATTTCCACGTCGGACTGGACACCGACCTGGAGTTGTACGGGATCAAGGACCTCGGCCTGCCGACAGGCAAGGACCTGCTCGCCCTCCGAGCGAGAGCCGCCGAGCTGCGGGCCGTGTACAACGAATACGGCGAGGCGGTGCGGGGCTTTGCGGATCCTTCGGTGGTGCTTGCGGTCGGCAACCGGTACATCCGCTTGATCCACAGTCTCTGCGAGCTGATCCTGCATCCTCTCTGGAGCCACATCGAAGAGGCGATGACGCTCCTCCCCGCCGAGTCCAGGACCGTGCGGTCGCGAAGCCACTACCGCAACACGATTCGTTGGCTGTGCGGGGTCTACTACCGGATCGAGCATTTCTGGGCGGAGCTGAGGGACGAAGACGTCACCGAGGTCTTCGATGTGGCGGGAGACATCGAGGATTATGTGCGCAACGTGGTCTACGGGTATGTGACCGAGAAGAGCTCGGCGCGCGTCGAGCTGGAGATCGGAAACCTCGAGCCTGCCGTCGTGAGCGGCAACCGGTTCAGATTCCGGCGCATGTACTTCAACCTGATCATGAACGCCGTCGATGCGATGGCAGACAAGAAGCTCGGGTTGATCCGCATCGACGAACGGACCGAGGGCGACGAGGTCGTACTGACCGTTCGAGACGACGGATCGGGCATGGCCCCCGACAAGGTTCGCCAGTTACTCACCGATCGCGAGACCCTCGACGGTGAGTTGCACTCGCTCGGATTCGTGTTTGTGCGCCAGACGGTCGCCGACTTCGGCGGGCGGGTGTCCATCGACAGTGCACTTGGAGAAGGCACGACGGTCACGGTACGGCTCCCCTACATGAAGGGCGCACCGATTCCTCCCCGCAGGGGATCCTTCTGCAAGGAGTACGACATCGCGTCGGTCGAAGAGGAACGGGTGGCGGCACATCCTTCCGTGAAGCCGGCTCCGGTCGGCCGAGACACGGAAGGGACGTGTGGGTACGACATCTATGCCGACTACAAGCAGTCCGACTCGGAGTATCCGGGATGTATCTTTGCGATCGCCATCGCCGAGGACGGGCGTCTCGAGCTGTTCTCGCACAAGCCGTACGAACGGTTCTGGAACATCGGACACGAGGACCTGCTGCCGATGTTCTATGAGGCCACGGTGCGGGGGCGTCTCGAGGACGACGACGATCACAATCCGGTCGTGATCCTCAAAGGGCCCCAGAGCATCACGGAGTACTTCGATCTCAAGGAGATCCCCGCGGATGATCGAAGTGCCGAGGAGTTCACCCGGATGGTCCACGACGAGCTGATCCGGATCGCTCGCCGGCTGATCGGCACCGGTCTTCCGGCGGCACTCGAAGTGCAGGTGGCCGGCCTCTCGAAGTTCCTTCCGGAGGTCACCGAGCCCGAACCATTCCCGCTGGCGACGCTCGCCGGCCGCCGCCTGACGACCGAAGCCTGAGCCACCTCTTTCCTTCCCCCTCAGGGGGAAGTGGCCGAGGTGAGGAACGAGCCGAGGCCGATGGGGGTGT